>CAZSAX010000077.1:0-9959 GCA_964605075.1 uncultured Oscillospiraceae bacterium | reverse complement strand
GGGGCCCGGGAAGGGCTGACGGAACACCATGCCGTCGGGCAGGCCCAGTGCCTCGCCGACCACGCGCACTTCGTCCTTATACAGCAGCTTCACCGGCTCCACCAGCTCAAACTGCAGATCTTCAGGCAGACCGCCCACATTGTGATGGGCCTTCACGCCGTCGGATTCCAGAATGTCGGGATAAATGGTGCCCTGGGCCAGGAATTCAATGCCTTCCAGCTTCCGGGCCTCCTCTTCAAACACACGGATGAACTCAGCGCCGATGATCTTGCGCTTCTGCTCGGGATCGGCCACGCCGGCCAGCTTGTCCAGGAAGCGGTCCACCGCGTCCACATAGACAAGGTTGGCGTCCATTTCATCCCGGAAAACCTTCACCACCTGCTCGGGCTCCCCCTTGCGCAGAAGACCGTGGTTCACATGCACACATACCAGCTGCTTGCCGATGGCCTTAATGAGCAGGGCCGCCACCACGGAAGAATCCACGCCGCCGGACAGGGCCAGCAGCACCTTCCGCTCACCGATCTGCACCCGCAGTTCCGCGATCTGTTCCGCAATAAAAGCCTCGGCCAGAGCCGGGGTCGTGATACGTTCCATCGTTTCGGGACGAACATTTGTTGCCATATCTGTGTCCTCCATAAATCTTCGGAATAAACAAATAATAATAAAATATTATAACGACACGTTTTCCAATACGCAAGAGTCAAACACCCATTTTTTCTCTTTGGATTTTCATTTTTTTATATTTTTTCCCCCGGCGCCGTAAGCGCCGGTCAAAAGTAACACCTTGCCGCTCTCCGGGTGCCTCCCTGCCCATTGGGGGCGGCGAAAAATCATAAACGCCCCGGAGCGGGGCAAGATAGGATCATGTTTATTCTGCTATGTAAAACGATTGCTGTATACCTGCTTCTTCTGCTGCTCATGCGCCTGCAGGGCAAGCGGCAGCTGGGGGACGTGGAGCTGGGGGAGCTGATCGTCACCATCCTCATCTCGGAGATGGCCTCCGTGCCCCTGGCGGAGCCGGATCTGCCCATCTGGCGGGGACTGATCCCGGCGGTCACACTGGTGGCGCTGGAGTACCTGTTCTCCCGGGTGGCCATGAAAAACGTAAAACTCCGGGCACTCTTCTGCGGCAAGCCTTCGCTTCTGGTCGTGCGGGGCCGCATCGATCAATCCCAGATGCGGAAAAACCGCTTCACCGCCGATGAGCTTTTCACTGCCCTGCGGCAAAACGGCGTGCTGGATCTGCGGGAGGTGGAGTATGCCGTTCTGGAGACCAACGGCTCCGTCAATGTCATCCTCACGCCGGAAAACCGCCCGGTCACAGCAGGACAGATGGAAAAAAGCCCGCCGGATGCAGGGTATCCCCTGATGATCATCAACGGCGGGCGTATACTTTCCGAAAACTTAAAATTGTTGGGCCGGGATGAGCGCTGGCTGCAGAAACAGCTGCGCCAAAACGGTTTGAAGGAGGCCAGGGAGGTTTATCTCATGACCTGTGACATGGCCGGCGGTATTTTTCTGGCCCCCAAAGAGTAAGACTCAGCGGCCCTCCCGGTTGCCCAGGAGCTTGGTGAGCTCATCCATGAAGGTGTTGATGTCCTTGAACTGGCGATAAACGCTGGCAAAGCGGACGTAGGCCACCTCATCCAGATCCTGCAGGCGCTTCATGACCATTTCGCCGATCTCGGTGGTGGAGACTTCCCGCTCCAGAGAGCTCTGCAGCTCGGTCTCGATCTCATCGGCCACCTGCTCCATGCTGCTGAGGGCCACGGGGCGCTTTTCGCAGGCACGGATCATGCCGTTCATCACTTTCATCTTATCAAAAGCCTGCCGGCTTCCGTCCCGCTTCACCACGACGATGGGCAGCCGCTCCATGATCTCATAGGTGGTGAATCGGCGGTTGCAGGCCAGACATTCGCGCCGGCGGCGGATGGTGGCGCCTTCTTCCGCCGGACGGGAGTCAATGACCTTGCTCTCAGCATAACCGCAATAGGGGCACTTCATAGTTGGGAGTCCTCACTTCCACAAGATATTTTGTTAATTATAACATAGCCCACAAGATATTGCTATAGCTTTTTCTTCCCAAACACATAAAAACAGGAAAATCCATAGAAAATTTTGTTGAAAATAACATCGAAAAAACGAAAAAGCCACATTGCCCTCGTTTTAAAAGCGTGATATAATTCTCTTAAATGTGTTTACATAAAAACGCCGGACCTTTTGGCTTCCGACGCCTGGAGGATACTACCATGACCAAAACTTCGATCCGCATGACAGATGTCAGCTCCGATGTGCGCGGCCCTCTGTACTACAAAGCCCTGGAGATGGAAAAACAGGGAAAGAAAGTCCTCAAGCTCAACACCGGCAACCCCGCCACCTTCGGCTTTGAAATGCCGGACAGCATCCGGGAGGCTCTGGCCGCCGGTCTGGACCGCGCAGTTCCCTACTGCGACTTCCGGGGCTTCCCGGAAGCCCGGGAAGCCCTTTGTGCTTACCATGAAGCCTCCGGCATCAAGGGCATCAGCCCGGATGACATTTATGTGGGCAACGGTGTCAGCGAGCTGGTGACCATGACCCTTCTGTGCACTCTGGACGCCGGCGACGAGCTTCTCATGCCCAGCCCCTGCTATTCTCTCTGGTCCAACTCCGCCCTGATCGCCAACGCCAAGCCGGTGTTCTATCCCTGCCGGCAGGAAAATAACTGGATCCCCACCCTGGAGGACATTGAAGCCCTCATCACTCCCAGGACCCGGGGCATCGTTCTCATCAACCCCAACAATCCCACCGGCGCCGTGTACCCACGGGAAACCATCGAAGGCATCGTGGCCCTGGCAGAGAAATACGATCTTGTCATCCACTCCGACGAAATCTACGACCGCCTCCTCATCGGCGATGTGGTCCACACCCCCGCCGCCACCATCGAAAGCTCGGTGCCCGTGTTCACCTATGGCGGTCTTTCCAAGAGCCACTATCTCTGCGGCTTCCGCTGCGGCTGGATGGTGGTGTCCGGCCCCCGGGCCCGCACCGCTCCCCTGCACGAAGTGCTCATCAAATTCGCTTCCCTGCGCCTTTGCTCCAATGCCCCCGCCCAGCTGGTCATCCCCGCCGCCATGGCCGACCCCTACACCATCAAAAAAGCCCTGAGCCCCGGCGGCCGGCTGTATGAGCAGAGCCGGGCCTGCATCGAGGAAGTGGAAAAGATCGACGGTCTTTCCGCCGTGGCCAACCAGGCCGCATTCTATCTTTTCCCCAGGATCGACCTCACCAAATACCGGGTGGAAAACGACAAAGCCTTCGCCGCCGACCTTTTGGAGAAAAAGCAGATCCTGCTTGTCCCCGGCAGCGGCTTCGGCTGGCCGGAGCCCGACCATTTCCGCATCGTGATGCTGCCGGAGGTGGACGTACTGCGCAAGGCCATCCGGGACATCGGCGACCTTCTGCAGGATTACCGCATCTGACGGAAAAATTTATCCATTGAAAAGCTTCATGGCCCTATCGTATGATAGGGCCATGAAACGTTTGATACATAGTATTCTGCATATGGGCGACGCTCCCTGGCGGATGCTGCAGGCGACCTGCATCGCCAGCTGTCTGATGGTCTTTGCCGGCTGTGTTCTTCTTTTCCAGGCCGGCCCGGCCAGCTTTGCCAATTTCGAGCTTTACCGCATGGCCCGGGCCCTGGGGGAAGCCCCGGCGGGGCTGCTTCTTCTGGGCGGCATCGCCACGGTCATTCTTGAATTTGAGAAATAAGCTGTTCCAAGCCCTGGCGATCGGTGAAAATGTTAAGCACATCCAGCAGGGCATTGGCCGTCAGATGCTCCGGCAGCTCCATGGCTTTCAGCAGCTTTTTGCGCAGCAGGGCGCTGTCCTTGCCGCCGGAGAGACCCAGGGCAAAAAGATCGGCCTTGCCAATGGCGGCTTTGGGTGCTGCCGTTTCCTCTTCCACCGCGACTCCCGCCCGGCGCAGGGCCTGCAGGATCACCTCCGGGCTCATGCCCTCCACCCCCAGCTTCCCTTCTTTGGAAGGGGAGCTTTTTCTTTTTTCCTTGCCGAAAACATCCGGGATGTAGGCGTGTTTGACCTGCTGTGGCGGGATGGCGCTTTTGATGCGGCTGCGGATGACAAAGCCGCCGCCGTCGCTGTCCGTGAGCACCACCAGCCCCCGCTCCTTCGCCAGCCGGCGCAGAAGGGCCATTTTCTCCTTGTCGGAAAACAGGCCGAAGCCCCGGGTCTCCACGATCACAGCATCCAGAAACGAGGACAGGAAAGCCTTGTCATAGCGGCCTTCCACCACGATAACTTCCTTGATCTTATACATCGTTTTCATCCATCGCCAGGCGCACCAGAAGCTCCTTCAAAAGGGCCTCATCCCCAGCGCCGGCGCCGTCGCGCATGGAAAACTCGCAGTCCGCGCACAGGCTCACCGCTCTGGCCAGCCGTTTCACGGAAAAGTTATTGGCCGCCCGGATAAGCTTGGGGATCACAAAGGCACTGCGGGCCAGTTCCGGGATACACTCCATCAGATAGCCCTTTTTGTCCCCCTCCGGGGCGATCCGGGCGGCGTACATCCGGCGCATCTGCTCGCTGATCATGTATAGGATCTTGGGAACACTCTCCTCCCGGTCCGCCAGCAGGTCGGAGAGCATGGCCGCCGCTTTGTCATACTGCCCCTCTCCCAGCGCATCCGTCATCTCAAACACCACCGTGTCCGGCTGGCGCTGAGCCACGGCATCGATATCCTTTTTCGTAACGCTTCCGCCCTCAGCATAGGCCGCCACCTTGGCGATCTCCGGCAAAAGGGCGTTCATCAGCGGCCCACAGACATAAAGCATGTGAGACGCCGTCTGGCTGTCGCAGTCCTTTCCGTTATTTCGGAAATGGGCGATCACCCAGTTCACCAGGGCATTTTCTCCCTGGGCAGTGAACTCCGCATCCACCCCCAGCTTTTTCAGCGTCTTCACCGGCCCCAGCCGCCCGTCCGGGGCATAGCCGGCAGCAAAAATAAAAGCCACCGTGGCCCAGTCCGGGATATCGGCAAGCAGCGCCGCAAATTCTCCGGCGTCATAGTCGCCGGTTTTGTTCACGTCAAAGTCCCGCACCTCGATGAGGGTGCGCTCTCCCATAAAGGGCATGGACTCCATGGCCTCCGACAGTTCCCGCAGATCCAGCTTCGGCCCCTGAAGGCGCCGATAGTTAAAGCTGTCCAGTCCCTCCGGCACACACTTCTGCCGCAGGATGCCCAGATACTTGTCCCGCAGGTAATCCTCCTCGCCCCGGAGCATGTAAAGCCGGGCCGGTTCCCCCGCCTTCAGCGCCCGCTCCAGCGACGCATAATCCACCTGTTCTTTTTTCTTGGCCATATCAATCGATCCTTATCGTAATATTTCCTTCGATATCCGTGCGGTGAATCTCCCCGCAATAAGCAAACAGCCGCTCCAGGGCTTCGCCGGTGGGATGCCCATAGGAATTCTCCCCCACCGAGATCAGCGCAGCTTCCGGGCGCAGGGCATTCAGGAAAAAGTGCGACGAAGAGCTGGCCGAGCCGTGATGGCCCACCAGAAGAATATCGGCCGGCTCCGATGCCAGCCCCAGGCTTACCAGCGCCCGTTCTCCATCCATATCCATATCCCCGGTGATGACCACGCTTTCTTCGCCAAGCTCCGCCCGCAGGGCGATCCCCCGCTCGTTCTCTCCGGAGCCGGCCAGGGGCTGATAGAGGGAAAGCTCCATATCCCCGGCCCGAAGCACCGCCTGTGCCGGAAGATAAAGGAGCTGCGTGCCGGCCGCATCCGCCGCGGCAAGAATGTCCGAAAGCAGCGCATCCTCGTCTCCCGCATCTCCCGGCAGCACCAGAAGGCGCACCGGTATCCGCCGCAAAAGTGTTTCCACCCCATCGGCATGATCCGCATGCAGATGGGTGAGGATCAGAATATCCACATCCGTCTGCCCCCGGCTGAGAAGAAAGTTGGCCGCCGTGTCGCCGGCATCGGTAAAACCGCTGCCGCCGCAGTCCACCACCACGACCGCCCTTTTGTCCTGCAGCACCGTGCAGGCACCCTGCCCCACATCCAGCGCCGTAACGCTTCGGCCCGCAGGCCCAACAAGCTTCGTTCCCAGAAGCAGCAAACAAAGAGCCATCACGCTCAGACAGGCCGGAAGAAGCGGCCGAAAGCGGCGTTTTCTGTTCCTCCGAACATAAAAGAGCGCGAATATCACATACACAAAGCCCAGCCAGAGAACCACCGCCCGACTCTGCGTATACAGGCAGGCGTTGGGGATCCCGGCGATCAGCGCGTACACCTTCTGACAAAACCATACCACAGCCCCCGGCCCATAAGCAAGCAGGGATGCCGCCGCCGGCCAAACAAGGCCCAGCGCAGAAAGCGCATAGCCGGAAATGAAAATCACCGACACAAGCGGCTGTGTCAGAAGGTTGGCCAGCGGCGCCAGCAAGGGCACAGCGCCAAAATAACAGGCGGACAAAGGCACCGTAAAGACGCTTGCGCCCAGGCTGCAGCCCAGGCCGGTCACAACATAGTGCAGCAGACGATTCTTCCGCCGCTGCCACCGTTCCACCGCCGGCATCACCCATTCCAGACCCGCCGCCGCAGCAAAGGAAAGCTGAAGCGAAAGGCTCCCCGCCGCCCTGGGGTTGAGCAGAAGCAAAAACGCCAGCGCCGCGCTCAGAGAGGTGATGCTGTCCGGCTCCCGCCGAAACAGGGGCGCCAGCAAAAGCATTCCATACAGAACCCCCGCCCGGATCACCGAAGGCGTGGCCCCGGTCATCAGAACAAAAACCACGATCAGCGGCAGGCACACAAGGGATGAACGGCGCCCGCGGCCCAGCAGCAGCCGCACAAACGCCACCAGATAGCTCATGTGCATCCCGCTCACGGCAACCACGTGGGCCACACCGGCGATCCGCAGATCGGAATACGCCTTCCCATCGGCCTTCAGATCGGCCGTATCACCGGTCATCAGGGCTTTCACAAAGGCAGAGGCGAAATCGGGAAACACCCGGCCGCAGGCATCTTTCAGCGTCTGGGCCAGGCGCACCGGAAACAAGGTCCAGGCCCTTTCCCAGCGGCCAAGGCTCTGCGGAAGCTCGGTCATGTAACCAAACAGAAATATATTTCTGTCCGCCCCATCGGCCGCATCCCCGGAGATTTTTGCCGTAAGGCGCAGCACATCCCCCGGTTCCAGCGCCGGCATAGCCTCCTCATAGAGATAAAAGCGCGCCTTTACCGACGGAAGAGACTCCTCCATCAGCCGCACCACCACACTGCTGTACCCCTCCGACTCCACCGGATATTCCACCACGCAGGCCGTCAGCTCCAGCTTCTGTCCGGCCAGCGCCTCACAGGGCGCGGTGCGCTGCCGATACTGCCAATAAAAGTTCCCGAAACCCAGCGCCGCGGCAAGGCACACCAGAAACACCCGTTTTCGCGTATTCCCTTTCCACAGAAAGCCCAGAGGACAAACCAGCAAAAGGGCTGCCGACAAATACGGCAGCCCTTTCACCGGCAGCAGGTACTCTGCCAGGAATACAGCGGCAGCAAAAGCCGTCGCTGACCAGGCCAGCTTGCGCACCGACTGATATTCAGACCATCTGATCGTTCATCCGCGCCCCGCCCAGAACATGGAAGTGCAGATGATGCACTGTCTGTCCGGCGTCCGGACCGCAGTTGGAAATGACACGATAGCCGTTTTTCAGCTGTTCGTCCTCCGCCGCCAGCTCCGCGATCACCTCAAAGCACTTGGCGATAACCGCAGAGTTTTTCTCATCGATATCCGACACAGAGCTTATGTGCGCCTTGGGGATAACAAGAAAATGTACCGGCGCCTGGGGGTTGATGTCCCGGAAGGCGAACACGCCGTCACGGTCATACAGGCAGGTGGAAGGGATCTTTCCTTCCGCGATTTTGCAAAACAGGCAGTCTTCCATAGGTACTCCTTATTTCTTCACGATCTCGCTCACAAGATCGTCTACCATCGCCAGGGCGTTATCCAGTTTGGTGACATCGCTGCCGCCGCCCATGGCGGAATCGGGTTTGCCGCCGCCCTTGCCGCCAATCACCGGGGCAATGGTCTTGATAATGTCCCCGGCGCGAACGCCGGCCGACACCGCCTCGCCGCCGCAGACAGCATTGAGGGTGATCTTCTCGTCCTGCACCGTCGCCAGAACGGCCACGATGGCGGTCTCTTTTTCCCGCAGATAGTCGCCCATCTTCCGCAGTTCGTCCTTGCCCATGGATTTAACGGTGGCCGTGACGACCTTGAGCGCTCCCACATTATGCGCCGAGAACAGGAAGCGTTCCGCATCGGCGTTGGCCGCGGCCTGCTGAAGCTTTTCGATCTGGCGGCGGGTCTCTTTCTGTTCCTCCAGGAACTGGGTCAGCTTCTTCTCCAGTTCGGCGGGGGCGGTCTTGAGCTTGGCGGCAATGCCGGCCAGCAGCGCCTCGTCGTCGTGAGCGCGGCAGAGAACTTCCTTGCCGGTAACCGCCTCAATGCGGCGCACGCCGGAAGCCACGGAGTATTCGCTCACGATGCGCAGAGAACCGGCCTTGGCGGTGTTGTCCAGATGGGTGCCGCCGCAGAGCTCGCTGGAGAAATCGCCCATGCGCACCACGCGCACTTCCTCGCCGTATTTCTCGCCAAACAGGGCCGTGGCGCCGGAGGCCTTGGCCTCATCCCGGCCCATGACCTTGGTGTTGATGGCATAGCCATTGAGAATGGCGTCGTTGACGATCTTCTCGGTCTGCTTCTTCTCTTCCTCCGTCATGGCGGAGAAGTGGGTAAAGTCAAAGCGCAGCTTGTCGGGCTCCACCAGAGAGCCGGCCTGATGCACATGATCGCCAAGGACCATGCCCAAAGCCTTCTGCAGCAGGTGGGTGGCGCTGTGGGCGCGCATGATGGCCTGGCGGCGCTCTTTTTCCACAAAAGTCTGCACCTTGTCGCCCACCCGGAAGCCGCCGGAGAGCATTTTGCCGTGGTGCAGGTATTTCTCGCCCTTGTTCTTCTGAACATCGGACACTTCAAACACATTCTCGCCCAGGCGGATGATGCCGTGGTCGGCGCACTGACCGCCCATTTCCGCATAGAAAGGCGTCTTGTCCAGCACCAGAATGGCATCGGCGCCTTCGGCGATCTCGTTGGTCACTTCGCTGTTCAGAACCAGGGCCAGGATCTCGCCCTCGTCCTCCAGGGTCTCATAGCCGGTGAAAGCCGTGGGGGTGTTGTCCAGACCCAGGTCCAGGCCCTTCCAGGCATCCTTTCCATCGCCCAGAGCGTCCCGGGCGGCCTGGCGCTGGGCTTCCATGTTGGCCCGAAAGCCTTCCTCGTCCACGGTCATGCCGTTCTCTTCCGCCATGTCCATGGTCAGGTCCAGAGGGAAGCCGTAGGTGTCATGCAGCCGGAAGGCATCCGCGCCGGAGATCACAGTCTCCCCGGCCGCCTTGTGGGCCGCCAGGACTTCCGCAAAGATCTTCATGCCGCCATCGATGGTCTTGGCAAAGCTTTTTTCTTCCTCGTGGATGACCTTGGTGATATAGCCCTGCTTCTCCCGCAGGTCAGGGTAAGCCCCTTCGTTTTCATGGATGACCATATCCACGACCTTATACAGGAAGGGCTCGTTCACGCCCAGCAGCTTGCCGTGGCGGGCAGCCCGGCGCAGCAGACGGCGCAGAACGTAGCCGCGACCCTCGTTGGAAGGCAGCACGCCGTCAGCGATCATAAAGGTGGATGCACGGATGTGGTCGGTAATAACACGCAGAGAAACATCCGTCTTGTAGCTCTGACCGTAGGCAGCGCCGGTGATGGCGGTCACATGGTTGGTGATGTTCATCACAGTATCCACGTCAAACAGGCTGTTCACATCCTGGCACACAACAGCCAGACGCTCCAGACCCATGCCGGTATCGATGTTCTTCTGAACCAGCTCGGTGTAGTTGCCCTGTCCG
>CAZSAX010000076.1:0-9987 GCA_964605075.1 uncultured Oscillospiraceae bacterium | reverse complement strand
AAGATGGTGCTCATCTCCACGGACAAGGCGGTCAATCCCACCAATATCATGGGCTGCAGCAAGCGCATCTGTGAAATGATTGTGCAGACGGCAGGCCGCAATTCCGCCACGGACTATGTGGCTGTCCGCTTCGGCAATGTGCTGGGCTCCAATGGCAGTGTGATCCCCCTGTTCCAGAAGCAGATCGCCGAAGGCGGGCCTGTGACGGTGACGGATAAGCGCATCATCCGCTATTTTATGACCATTCCGGAGGCGGTGTCTCTGGTGCTGCAGGCGGGGGTCTATGCCACCGGCGGCGAGATCTTTATTCTGGATATGGGCGACCCGGTGAAAATCGACGATCTGGCCCGGAACATGATCCGCCTGAGTGGTTTTGAGCCGGATGTGGATATCCCGGTGATCTACACGGGCCTGCGGCCCGGCGAGAAGCTGTATGAAGAGCTTTTGCTGCAAACCGAAGGCATGAGAAAAACAGACAACGACCTGATCTTTATTGTTCAGGACGTGGAGTTTGATGACAACGCGCTGAAAGAGAGGCTGGAAGAACTCCGGGAGGCCGCCGAGGCGGGAGACAAAAACGCTGTCCGCGGGCTCATGCACCAGATGGTGCCGGAATTCCATGAGCCCAAAACGGAAGTTTTTGCATAAGGAGAGGAAAACGATGGGCGATCGCATTTTCCTTTCTTCGCCTACCATGCACGGCGAAGAGCAGATGTTTGTGAAAGAGGCTTTTGACACCAACTGGGTGGCGCCTCTGGGGAAGAATGTCAACGAATTTGAAAAAGAGATGGCGGCCTATGTGGGCGTGAAGCACGCCGCGGCCCTTACGGCCGGTACGGCAGCGCTGCATCTGGCGGTGAAGCTGGCGGGTGTGAAGCCCGGCGATAAGGTCTTTTGTTCCGACCTTACCTTCTCGGCCACGGTCAATCCGGTGAGCTATGAGGGCGCAGAGCAGGTGTTCATCGAAAGCGAACGGGAGACCTGGAATATGGATCCCCGGGCGCTGAAAAAGGCTTTTGAAAAATACCCGGACGGTCGCTGTGTGATCGCGGTGAATCTTTACGGCACCCCGGCCAGGCTGGACGAGATCCGGGCCATTTGCGATGCCCACGACGCAGTGCTCATCGAAGACGCGGCGGAGAGCCTGGGGGCCAGCTATAAAGGGCGCATGACCGGCACTTTCGGGCAGTATAACGCCATCAGCTTCAACGGCAACAAGATCATCACCAGCTCCGGCGGCGGCATGCTCCTGAGCGATGAGGAAGCCGCCATTGCCAGGGCCCGTTTCTGGTCCACCCAGTCCCGGGAAAATTTCCCCTGGTACGAGCATAAAGAGATTGGCTACAACTACCGCATGTCCAACATTGTGGCCGGTATCGGCCGGGGTCAGCTTATCCACCTGGATGAGCACCGGGAGAAGAAAGAATGGATCTACCGGACTTATGAAAAGGCTTTTGCGGATCTGCCGGTGACCATGAACCCCTATCTGCCGGACTCCCGGCCCAATTTCTGGCTGAGCTGTCTGACGGTGAACGAGGGTTGCCGGGTGACGCCGGAGCAGATCCGGCTGGCGCTGGAGGCGGAAAATATTGAAAGCCGGCCCATCTGGAAGCCGATGCACATGCAGCCGGTCTTTGCCCAAAACGATTTTATTCATGTGGGAGACCTGGTGGGCGAGGATATCTTTGCCCGGGGGCTCTGCCTGCCCAGCGATATTAAGAACACGGAAGCGGATATGGAGCGAATCATTCATATCGTGCGGGGGCTGTTTTGATGTATCGCAGGTTTTTCAAGCGTTTTCTGGATATTGTGCTGTCGGCCCTGGCGCTGATCGTTCTGTCGCCGGTGATGCTGGTGGTGGCGATCCTGGTGCGGACGCAGCTGGGGAGCCCGGTGATCTTCTGCCAGAAGCGCCCCGGTAAGGATGAGAAAGTTTTCAAAATGTATAAATTCCGTTCCATGACCGATGAGCGGGATGAAAACGGCGAGCTGCTGCCGGATGAAGTGCGTTTGACGAAGTTTGGTAAGACCCTTCGCTCCACGAGCCTGGATGAGCTGCCGGAGCTTTGGAACATTTTGAAGGGGGATATGTCCATCGTGGGTCCCCGGCCTTTGCTGGTGCAGTATCTGCCGCTGTACAACGAGCAGCAGCGCCGGCGCCACGAAGTAAGACCGGGACTGACGGGCTATGCCCAGGTGCATGGGCGCAACAGCATTACGTGGACAGAGCGATTTGCTTTAGATGTGGAGTATGTCCAGTCTGTTTCGTTTGTAAATGATGCAAAGATTGTGTTGCAGACAATACAGACTGTACTGTGTCGGGAGGGTATAAACTCTGCGACATCTGACACGATGGAGGATTTTATTGGAACCAATTAAAGGAGAAGCCCTGCAAGTGCTGCAGACGCCATTTTTTTTGATCGATCAAAATAAGCTGGACAGCAATTTTTACAGGCTAGAAAAGGCGCTGGATGACCATTGGGGAAATTTTGTTATTGGGTATTCCTATAAAACGAATGCGTTGCCGTGGGTCGCAGCTCATTTTAACGATTTAGGTTGTTATGCAGAAGTTGTTTCCGATGATGAATATGGCCTGGCGAGGGCGTTGGGCGTGAATAAGTCCCGAATCATTTACAATGGGCCGATAAAAACAAAAGAAACATTTATTGAAGCGCTTCAGAGCGGCGCGGTAGTAAATATTGACTCGCAAAGAGAAATTGATTGGCTGGACGAGTTAAAAGGGCTTGATCAGGCGGAATATCAGATTGGATTGCGAGTGAATTTTGATGTTGAAGCTTATTGTCCGGGGCAGTCCCAGTGTGCGGAAGAAGGCGGACGATTTGGCTTCTGTTATGAAAATGGAGCATTTGCCAAAGCGTTGACGCAGGTGACGGGAAAAGGCTTCCGTGTCAGAGGTCTGCACCTCCATACGAGCTCCAAAACGCGAGGACTTGATATTTATCGGGCGATCGCGGAGGTGGCTTGCCAAATTGCGGAGGAGTATTCCATGGAGTTGTCCTATGTGGATATTGGCGGAGGCTTCTTTGGCGGACTGCCAACAAAGCCGCAGTTTGCCGAGTACATGGAACTTGTCGGTTCGATATTGAGAAAATGCTTCTGTCCGGAAAAGACATGTTTGATTGTGGAACCGGGAATGGCGGTTGTTGGGGCGCCTGTCAGCTATGTCACCAGTGTGATCGATGTGAAAGATACATCATGTAATCGCTTTGTTGTGACCGATGGGAGCAGGATGGATATTGACCCTCTTATGACAAAAAGCTCCTATTTTCATTCTTTCATTCGGACGCAGGAGCGGGCGGTTGCGGAGCGTCAGGTTATATGCGGATATACCTGCATGGAGCATGACCGGTTATTTGTGGTGGATAAGGAGCCAGAGCTTCAGGCAGGGGATAAGATAATATATGATCGCGTGGGGGCCTATACCATGTGCCTGAGCCCTCTGTTCATAAAGTATTTCCCCGCTGTTTATTTGTACAATGGGGAGTCGTATCGGTGTGTGCGCCAGGCGTGGTCGCCGGCGGAATATCTGCAAAAATCTTTTATAAAGGAATCGGAACATGAATGTATTGATTTTGAGTGCAGGAACTCGAAATAAGATCGTTCAGTACTTCAAAAAAAGTATTGTTGGAAACGTTATTGCCACTGATATGCAGGCGATCGCTCCGGCGATTTATGAAGCGGATCGTTTTTATATTGTCCCCAGAATAACGGAGCCTGGATATATCGATGTCATTCTGGATATCTGCAGAAAAGAAAGAATTGATGCGGTTCTTTCATTAATTGATCCAGAGTTAAGCCTTTTGGCGAAGCACGAAGAGCTTTTTGCTGAAATTGGTGTGAAGGTCATTGGTTCTTCCTATGATTTGTGTGAGCGGGCATTAGACAAAATGCAGATGTTTGAGTGGCTCGTTCATAATGGCTATGCCTGCGCAAAAAGCTACGATAATATGCAAGCGTTTAAGGCGGATTTGAATGCTGGGACGATCGGTTTTCCTGTTTTTGTGAAGCCGATTCGAGGAAGTGCGTCGATTGCGATCCGTAAGGTTGAAGATCTGGCGACACTGGAGCTCCTGTTTGAAAAGCATGATGGCTTGATGATTCAGGAGTTCTTGCGGGGGCAGGAAATCGGTGCGGATTGTTATATTGACATGGTCTCTGGCGAACTGGTATCCGCCTTTACAAAAAAGAAATTAGTCATGAGGGCAGGGGAAACCGATAAAGCAGTAAGTTTCAAAGACGAGAAGCTGTTTGCGCTGATTGAGAGGTTTGTAAAAGAATCTGGTTGGCGGGGACAAATCGATATTGATGTTTTTGAGGTGGATGGCACTTATTATATTTCGGAAGTAAACCCCCGCTTTGGCGGCGGATATCCGCATGCTTATGAGTGCGGCTGTGACCACATGAAGCTGATCGAGCGCAATGTGGCCGGATTGGCAAATGAAAAGAAGATCGGCTGCTACGATGATGGAGTTTATATGATGAAATATAATGAAGTGCAGATTAGAAAAGGATAAGTTTTTTGCGTGCCCTAGACCGAAAGAGAAGCCGAGCTCATCTTCTTGGCAACCATAGCAGTGCATTTGACGGATGAAGCCAGTTTCTTGAGAGATGGAATGTAAGAAATATGAGGTGGTCGAGTCATGAAGAAAAGAATATGGATCATGAATCATTACGCCACGGATACCTATTTTGAGCGTGGAGGGCGGCATTATTATTTTGCCAAGTATCTGAAGCAGGCGGGCTATGAGCCTGTGATTTTTGGCAGCAATGCGGTTCATGGGGAGTCGGTGCTGTATTTTCAGGATCCTTCGCTGTGGCATGAGCACTGGGCGGAAGAGATCGATGTTCCCTATGTGTTTGTCAGAAGCCGGGCCTACAGCGGCAACGGCAAGCAGCGCGTGCTGAACATGGTGGATTTTTACCGCAATGTTCAGAAAGCGGCGAAAGAGTATGCGGCTCTTCATGGCGCGCCGGATGTGATCTTTGCCTCTTCTGTGCACCCGCTGACCCTGGTGGCGGGGCTGCGCCTGGCAAAGCATTTTGGTGTGAAGTGTATCTGCGAGGTGCGGGATCTGTGGCCGGAGAGCATCGTGGCCTACGGGGTTGCCGGAGCGAACCACCCGGCGGTGCGCCTTTTGCGGCGGCTGGAAAAGTGGATATACAAAAAAGCGGACGCCCTGGTCTTTACCATGGAAGGCGCCTACGATTATATCCGGGAGCAGGGCTGGGAAAAGGATATCACCCGGGATAAGGTGTTTTACATCAACAACGGTGTGGATCTGGAACCCTTTGCAAACAACCGTGAGCGTCATCCGGTGGACGACGAAGATCTGAACGACCCGGAGTTGTTCAAGGTGATTTATGCCGGCTCCATTCGCAAGGGCAATGACCTGGGAATGCTGCTGGATGTGGCCAAGGAAGTGAAGGATCCCAAGGTTCGCTTTCTGATCTGGGGTTCCGGCGATGAGGAGTCCATGCTGCGGCAGCGGTTGGTGGATGAAAATATCACCAATGTGCGATTTAAGGGCCGGGTGGAAAAGAAGTATGTTCCCTACATCGCCGGCCGGGCCGATCTGAATTATCTGGATCCCTTTACCGACGGGATCGCCCGCTATGGCATCAGTTCCAACAAATTGTTTGAGTACTTTGCTGCGGGGAAACCCATCCTGATGGGCTTTTCCGGCTGCCACAATCCGGCGGAGCCCTATGGCTGTGCGATGACCTGCACGCCGGATGCGGATTCTTTGCTGCAGGGCTTTTTGCGGGTACTGGATATGCCCCGGGATGAGTATCAGAAGATGTGCGAAGGCGCCGGGCAGGCGGCAGAGCACTACAGTTTTTCCAATCTGACGAACATTCTGGTGGACATCATGGAACAAATTCTCTAAGGAGATCTGCATATGGAATTCACATATGCGGCGTATCGTCAACTGATCGCGCTGCTGAAGGAATACCAATACCGCTGCTGCGGGTATTTTGACCACGAAGGCACAGACAAACGGGTGATCCTGCGCCATGACATCGACTACAGCGTGGAGCATGCCGTCCGGCTGGCCGAGGTGGAACAGGAAGAGGGCGTTCGGTCTACCTATTTTGTGTTGCTGCGTACCGATTTTTATAACCCCGCATCCAAGCGCGTTACCGACATGCTGCGGGAAATCCGCGCCATGGGGCATGAAGTGGGACTCCACTTTGATGAGGTTTCCTACTGGGGTTGTGCGGTGGAAGATCTGCCCGCGTTCATCCGGCGGGAGGCGAAACTGCTTTCCGATGTCTGCGAGTTTCCTGTTCGCTGTTTTTCCATGCATCGGCCCAATCAGCTGACGCTGGAAAAGGATCTTTGTGTAGATGGGCTTGTGAATTCCTATGGACAGGAGTTCTTTCATAATTTCAAATACCTGTCAGACAGCCGCAGGCATTGGCGGGAACCGGTGCTGGATATCATCCGCAGCGGGGAATACGATAAGCTGCACATTCTGACCCATGCGTTCTGGTATGGCGATCAGGAGGGGTCCATTTCAGACGCAATTGGGGACTTCGTTCGCTCTGCCAATTTGGAGCGATACGATCAAATGGCGCAGAATATCCGAGCCATTGAGACCCTCCTGCAAAGAAACGAGGTTTGACATGATGCAAATATCGGAGATTCTATCGTTTCTGCAAGAAACAGAGATTCCGGTCACTTTCCGGGGCAATGCAGCAGAAGAAGTAGACGGTTTTTCCTCTTTGACGCACTATAGGCCCAACAGCTTTACCTGGGTCAAGAGGCAGGAAAACATCCCTCAGGATGCCGATCTGTCCAAGATAAAGCTGGCCATAGTATCGGAAGATGTTTGCGGCGATTTTGCCAATGTCATCATAACGCCCCAGTCCAAGCGCGCTTTTTTCAGCGTGCTGGAGCGCTTCTTTGGCGAAAAGGAGCAGAGGGCCCGGATCGGAACGAACAGCTACCTTTCCCCGCAGGTGAAACTGGGGGAAAATGTATCCGTCGGACACAACTGCACGCTGGACGGAGATATTACCATCGGAGCCAATACGGTGATCGGGAACAACGTCTCGATTATCAACCGTGTTGTGATTGGGAAAAACAGTGAGATTCGTTCGGGTGTGGTGATTGGTCATGCAGACAGCATCAGCTATACAGAAGATGAGAATCATAACAAAACGATGATTCGTCATTTCGGTGGCGTATGGATTGGCGAGGACGTGTTGATTGGGGAAAACAGTACGATTTGCCGAGGAACGATTGATGATACTGTGATCGGTGATGGTGTGAAGCTGGATGCCTTGACCCAGGTTTCCCATAACTGCCGTTTTGAAAAAAACTCCACTGCGGTTGCCGCCTGCCGTTTTTGCGGAAGCGTGACGGTGGAGGAAGGTGCCTATCTTGTGGGCGCTATTGTGCGCAATCAGTGCCGGATCGGCAAAAATGCCTTTGTTGGTATGGGTGCCGTTGTTGTAAGTGACATAGAAAATGATCAGACGGTCGTTGGAAATCCTGCCAAACCGTTTGCAAAGAAAGAAGGATGACCATGCAATTTATTGATCTGAAAGCCCAGTATCGGGCGCTGAAAGAAGAAATCGATGCCAATGTGCTGGCGGTGATGGAGTCGGCCCAGTTTATCGGCGGTCCTGCTGTGAAGGAACTGGAGGAAAAGCTGGCGGCCTATGTAGGCCGCAAACACTGCATCAGCTGTGCCAACGGCACGGATGCCCTGCAGCTGGCGTATATGATCGCCGGCGTGGGCCCCGGCGATGCGGTGTTTGGCCCGGATATGACCTTCATCTCTTCCACGGAGCCGGCCAAAATGTTTGGTGCCACCAGTGTTTTCTGCGATATCACCAAGGATACATACAACCTCTGCCCGGAAAGTCTGGAGCGTCAGATCCAGGCGGTGCTGGCGGAAGGGAAGCTGAGGCCCCGGGCCGTGGTGGCGGTGGACATTCTGGGCAATCCCTGTGACTACGACGCTATCGTGCCCATCTGCGAAAAGTATGGCCTGTTCCTCATTGAGGATGCGGCCCAGAGCTTTGGTGCTTCCTACAAGGGCCGAAAGTGCTGCTCCTTCGGCCACATTGCCACTACCTCCTTCTTCCCGGCCAAGCCCCTGGGCTGCTTTGGCGACGGCGGCGCGGTGTTTGTGGACGATGATGCCATGGCCGATCTTTGCCGCTCCATCTGCGTGCACGGTAAAGGCCCCGGCGGCAAGTATGACAACATCCGCGTGGGCATGAACTCCCGGCTGGACACCATCCAGGCGGCGGTGCTGCTGCCCAAGTTCAAGGCCCTGGCGGATTATGAAATCGAGGCCCGGCAGACCGTGGCCAAGCGCTACAATGACGCCTTTGCCGGCAAGGCGGTGACGCCGTTTGTGATGGAGGGCTGTGTGTCGGTCTATGCCCAGTATGCGGCGCTGGCTGAGGATACCCGGACCCGGGACAAGGTCATTGCCCATCTGAAGGAAAAGAACATCCCCAACATGATCTATTATCCCACGCCCCAGCATGCGCTGCCCGTGTTCCGGCAGGAGCCCCACTACGGTGAGAACTATGTCAACGCCAACGATTACTGCGCCCGCACCTTCTCTTTGCCTATGCATCCCTATCTGAGTGCCGAGGAACAGCAGCTGGTGATCGATGCGGTACTGGAGGCTCTTTGATGGACAAAGGCTATTTTGTGCATGAGTCCAGCTATGTGGACGATGGCTGCGAAATTGGTGAGGGGACGAAAATATGGCATTTCAGCCACATCATGTCCGGCAGCCGGATCGGGAAAAAATGCAACATCGGACAGAATGTTGTCATCTCGCCGGATGTGGTGCTGGGTGACGGCGTGAAGATCCAGAACAATGTTTCGGTGTACACCGGCGTGATCTGCGAGGACGGGGTGTTCCTGGGCCCTTCCTGTGTTTTCACCAACGTCATGAATCCCCGGGCTTTTATTGAGCGCAAAAGTGAGTATCGACGGACGGTGCTGAAAAAAGGCGCCAGCGTGGGCGCCAATGCCACCATTGTCTGCGGTCACGATGTTGGCCGCTATGCGCTGGTGGGAGCGGGGTCCGTGGTCACGAAGGATGTGCCGGATTACGCCATGGTATATGGCGTGCCGGCGGAGATCCGGGGCTATGTCTGCCAGTGCGGCGTGCAGCTGCCGCTGGAAAATGGGGCGGCGGTGTGCCCGGCCTGCGGGAAACGGTATATGATGAATGATAATTCCATCCTTGAGGAGATCGAATGATATGAGTATGAAGCAGGAACTGATCCGAAAAATTCAGGACAAGACCCTGACTATGGGTGTTTGCGGCCTTGGCTATGTTGGTCTGCCGCTGGCGGTGGACAAGGCCAAATGCGGCTTCAAGACCATCGGCTTTGACGTGCAGAAGGAAAAAGTGGACATGGTCAACGCCGGCAAAAACTATATCGGCGATGTGGTGGATGCGGATCTGGAAGAGCTGGTGACGGCCGGAATGCTGAAGGCAACTTCGGATTTCAGCTTTGTCAAGGATGTGGACTTTATTGCCATCTGCGTGCCTACCCCCCTGGACAAGCACCAGCAGCCGGACATCAGCTATGTGCGTTCTTCCACGGAAGAGATCGCCAGATATCTGACCCCCGGCACCATGGTGGTCCTGGAATCCACTACCTATCCCGGCACCACGGAAGAACTGCTCAAGCCTATTCTGGAAAAAGGCTCCGGTCTGAAGTGCGGGGAGGATTTCTATCTGGGCTTCTCTCCCGAGCGCATTGACCCGGGCAACAAGATCTATAAGACCAAAAACACCCCCAAGGTCGTTGGCGCCATCGGCGAGGATGCGCTGGAGGTCATTGCCATGGTGTACCGCGCCATTCTGGAGGGCGATGTGACCACTGTGTCCAGCCCTGCCGTGGCGGAAATGGAAAAGATCCTGGAGCATACCTACCGCAACATCAACATCGGCCTGGTCAACGAGCTGGCGATTCTGTGCA
>CAZSAX010000075.1:0-10077 GCA_964605075.1 uncultured Oscillospiraceae bacterium | reverse complement strand
GTCCTCGATCTTGATGCGCAGACGGCGGATGTTCACGTCCACGATCTTCAGCTCGCCGAAGTAGTCCCGGCCCCAGACAGCGTTGAGGATGTCCTCGCGGCTCAGGGCGCGGCCGGGGTTGTCCATGAAGAGCTTGATGATGGAGTATTCGATCTGGGTGAGCTTGATGCGCTCGCCGTTTTTCTCCAGGGTGCGGTTGCGGGTGTTCAGGCGGAAAGGCCCGTGGCGCAGCTCGCCGGTGTCCTCGGCCTCCTCGGTGCTGCCTGTGCGGCGGAACAGGGCGTCGATGCGGGCGGTGAGCTCCGCGGGGGAGAAGGGCTTGGTGACATAGTCGTCCGCGCCGGTCATCAGGCCGGTGACCTTGTCCATCTCCTGGGCCTTGGCGGTGAGCATGATGATGCCGATTTTGGGGTCGGTGGCCCGGATGCGGCGGCAGACCTCAAAGCCGTCGATATCCGGCAGCATCACGTCCAGCAGCGCCACCTTGATATCGGGGTTCTGCCGGAGCTGCTCCAGCGCCTGTTCGCCGGTTTCCGCCTCGATGGGCTCATAGCCGGAGCGCTTGAGGTTGATGACCACAAAACTGCGGATACTGGACTCGTCTTCAAGAACCAAAACTTTTTTCATTATACGTCCTCCCAACAGCGGCCCGTCTCCTTTCGGGCGGCTGTAACTTTTTTTGCTATCCAACCGAGTATATCACATTTGTAACATTTTTCATAGTAAAAGTTACAATAAAGAATCGATCAAATTTTTATATAGACTAACGAAAAAACAAAAAATGACGCGATCTTACGCATTTCTTTCGTTTGTGTTACAAGGCTAAATCATGCTTTTGCCCATAAAAAACCAAAGGCGAACCCAACGAAGTGGTTCGCCTTTGGAAAGGAGGAACAACGGAGCGGACGAGCTTTCGCCTGTTGGCGGAAGCAAGTGAGCGCCGTTTGTTCCGATGTTAAAATGCCCAGGTGCCGTTTTCGAAGATCTTTACGCTTTTGCCGTCCCGGCAGCGGGCGGTGATGGAAAGGTCGGCGGTGCCGATCATGAAGTCCTCGTGGATCATGGAATCGTTCACGCCCATGGCCCACATTTCTTCCAGCGTGTACTGGTCGAAGTTCCGGATGGTGTCGATGAAGCCCCGGCCCAGGGCCAGATGGCAGCAGGCGTTTTCGTCGAAAAGGGTGTTGTAAAACAGAAGGCCGGTTTCGTTGATGGGGCTGGAAAAGGGCACCAGAGCACATTCGCCCAGATAGGCGGCGCCTTCGTCCATGGCCACCATCTTTTTCAGCAGCTCTTCGTTTTTCTCCGCGCCCAGAGCCACCACCCGGCCCTCTTCAAAGCGGAACCAGAAGTTTTCGATGAGCTGGCCCTGATAGCTCAGGGGCTTGGTGGCGTAAACGATGCCTTCCGCCGCGCCCTTTTTGGGAGAGATGAAGCACTCTTCGGTGGGGATGTTGGGGTTGAAGAAAATGCCCTTGCCCAGGGTCACTTCCCCGCCGCCGCAGAACTTGGCCTGGGGCATCATGCCTACCCGCAGGTCGGTGCCGTTTTCGGCCTTGTATTCCAGGCTCTCGATGCCAAGGCGGTTGAGGTATTCGCAGCGGGCGGCCAGATCCCGGTTGTGGGCGTCCCAGGCGGCGATGGGGTCGTCGGTGACCCGGGACGCGGCCAGAATGGCCTCCCAGAGCTTTTCTACGGCCTGATTTTTGGGGAGGCCGGGGAACACTTTTTTGGCCCAGGCCGCGCCGGGCACCGCGGCGATGCACCACTGGTACTTGCCCTCCATGGCGTCGTTGTAGGGCTTGGCGACTTTATAGCGGCCCTGGCGGGCCTTGGCCATTTTTTCCTGGTTGATGCCCTTGAGACCGTCCGGATCGGAGCTTTCCAGCCAGATGCGGCAGGGCAGCTCTTCCGTCATCCACTGGAATTTGGCCTCTTCCCAGGCCTCCACTTTCTGCAGAGTCTTGACGCTGCGGTGCCGGTAGTGATACTTGTCCAGCTTCTGGTGGTTCCATTCCACCATTACCTTGGAAGCGCCGGCCTTGTAGCACTCGTCCACCAGCATTTCCACAAATTCCGGCTGATCCAGCTCCGCGGAAAGGATGACCTGCTGGCCTTTTTTGATGCCCGCGCCGGTGACGGCGATGAGTCTGGCGTATTGGCGAAGGGTCGTCTTTTTCATAAAAACCTCCATGGCAGCTTTTTTTCTGGTATTATACGCCCCTTTGCCCCCCGGTGCAAGGCGCGCACGGCGGGATTTATTTTTCCCGCGGGGCGTGCTATAATAAACCAAAGATCATTCGCGGGAGGACTTTGCCATGGCGCAGTATCGGAACAACTTTATCACCCAGGTGCTCATCCGGGCGGATTTCGTCCGGGGCAGCTTTCCCCTGGCGGCCTATCCCGGGGAAGAGCTTCTGGCCCTTTGCGCGGACTACCCGGTGCGCCAGAGCCTGAACCGGAACAAAAACGAGGTGCGCATCCAGAAAACGCCCCAGGGCCCGGTGAAGGACACCCGCAGCTACAGCTTCCCCGAACATAATTTCTGGACCGAGGACAAAAGCCGCCGCATTGCCATCAGCCGGGAATACGCCTTTCTGGAGTGGAAGCGCTATGAGGATTTTGGCTCCATGCGGGATGATTTTATCGAGATTATGGAAACCATTGCCGCCCAGCATCCCGGGCTGAGGATCGCCCGGCTTGGAATGCGTTATATCAACGAAATCAAACTTCCGGGAGTGGAACACGGCCCGGGGCTTGGGGCCGAATTCTGGAAAGATTATGTAAACGAGCTTTTGCTGGGCGGCCTGCGCTTTGCTGCTAACGACGGGGCCCTGGCCCGCCAGATGAACAGCATCGAGCTCAACTACGGCACCGACCGGGCCACGGTGAAATACGGCGTGTTCAACACCGAGTACCCCAAGCCCAACCGCCGCCGGGAATTCATCCTGGATATTGATACTTTCTGCCAGCAGATCCTGCCCCCGGAGGCCCTGCCCGGGCATCTGGAGGCCTTTCACCAGGCGGCCTGCAGCGTGTTTGAAACGGCCATCACCGACAAGCTCCGGGCGGTAATGAATAAAGAATGAAATCCATGCAAAGGCGGCTTTGGCCGCCTCTTTTTTATGGAAAAACGGAAAAATTTTTGCTCCGGGGAATAAAGCGGGGCTTTGATGCGTCTTGAGAGTGAAAGCGCTTTCAAGCCGCAGGAGGCAAAACACATGAACGAATGGATACACCGGGCCCGGCAGGGCGACCCGGAGGCCTTTGTCCTTTTGATCGAGGCGAACCGGCAAAGCCTGTACAAGATCGCCCGCAGTTACTGCCGGGAGCCCATGGACGCGGAGGACGCGGTGGCCCAGACGGTGCTGGACGGCTGGGAGAAGCTCCGGGAGCTGAAAAACCCGGCGGGCTTCCGAAGCTGGCTGGTGCGTATTCTCATCAACAACTGCAACGACATTCTGCGCCGCCGGGCCCGGATGCTGCCCATGGAGGAGATCCCGGAGCCGGTCTGGGAAGAACGGGACCCGGGGAACCTCAATTTTGAAGCGCTGCTGGGACGGCTGAGCGAAAAGGTCCGGCCGGTGATGCAGCTTTACTATGGCGAGGGCTTCAAGGCCCGGGAGATCGCCCGGATTCTGAACATCCCCCTGGGCACCGTCACCACCCGGCTCATGCGGGGACGGCAGCAGCTGGCCGATGCGGCAAAGGAAGGAAGTGTCATACTGTGACAAAACGAAAGGATGCATGGCTCCGGGCGGCCTTTGAACAGGAGGCGGAGCTGCCCGGTTCGCTGGAGGCGAAGCTGAGCGAGAGCTATGATACGATCCGGCTTCTGAGCCGGAGAAAGGAAGAAACGGAAATTCTTATGAAAAATACCAAAAAACAGAGAAAGAATATAAAAATCATCGCCATTGCGGCGGCATTTGTTCTTGTTCTGAGCATGGCAGCCCTGGCGGCGGGCCTGTATACGGACTTCTTCCACAGCGCCTACGGCACCGGCGTGGGAGGCCGGGAGGCCTATACGGCGGACAAGCTGGACGCCGACGGCAACGTGGTCGGCCAGGAGTCTTATCCCGCCGTGGAGCGGGTGGAGCCGGACATGGCGGCGGCGGAGGAGCTGCTGGAGGGCCATGTGGCCCACAGCGGCGGCCAGGTGAGCCTTGGCGGCTATACCTTCACCCTGGAGGACATCGTCCTTGACGAAAACGGCAACGGCGCCGTCACTGTCCGGGTGGAAAATCCCCAGGGCCTGAACATCAAGGAGGACGGCATTTATTACGCCCTTCAGGGAGAGTTCATCCCCTTTTCCATTGGCTTTTACAGCGGCGGGGCGCGCATCGACAGCCGGGAGCTTCTTTCGGCGGAGAGCCTGACGGAGACCTCGGCGGTCTATGTCTGCTACCTGGCGGGGGGCGCCTGGAGCGAGAGCGAGGACATCCGGGTGAAATTTCAGGCCTGGAACGGCGGCTTTGACGAGGCCATGGCCGCCGAGCTTGGCAACGGCCAGGTCTGCCCCCTGTATGACGAGGAAAGCCTGAGCCTGAGCGCCGCCCAGGCGCTGGAGACGGTCAGCTTTGCCGGGGACGGCCTTTCGGCGGAGATCTCCCCGGTGGGCATGAAGCTGTGCTGGGAGGAGGCTTTGAGCGTGTCCGATGAAATGTACAGCGCTGCCGCGGCCGCGCCGGTGTGCCGGGAGATCGTTCTTTGCTATGCCGACGGCAGCGAATATGTGGTCAAAAGCAGCCAGCAGGCGCTGGACAATGTCCCCGTTTCCTTCACGGACAACAAAAATGTCTGGATCGCCTTCAACCGCCTGGCGGATGTGGAAAATCTGGAGAGCGTGCAGCTGGTGGCCGGGGGCGAAAATCTGGCGCTGACACTTTTGCCGGAATAATTTCCGCAAAGACTGGAAATGACCTCGTGCATCTGCTATACTGAGCCCGACAATACATACGAAACGAGGTCATTTTCCGATGAAAAAAATGGCGTATTATAACGGCGTGTTCGGCCTGGCGGAGGAAATGCAGATCCCGCTGCTGGACCGGGCGGTGTTCTTTGGCGACGGCTGCTACGACGCGGCCTTTGTCATCGGCGGCAAGCCGCTGGACATGGAGGCCCATATCGAGCGCTTTTTCAACAGCATGCGCATGATGGAGATCACGCCCCCGGTGACGAAGGAAGAGCTGGAGAGCATCCTCATGGAGCTGCTGGAACGCTCCGAGACCCCGGACGGCCTGCTGTACTGGCAGTGCTCCCGGGGCACGGCCCCCCGCAGCCACAGCTACCCCCCGGCGGACGTGAAGGCCAATCTCCTGGCCACCATCGGCCCCAAGGGCATGCCCGATGTGCGCACCACGGAGCCCATGATCACCGTGGAGGACAAGCGCTATCTCTACTGCAACATCAAGACCCTGAACCTCATCCCCAACGTCTTTGCCAACCAGCGGGCCAAGGAGGCCGGGGCCGGGGAAGCTATCTTTGTGCGCCCCAACGGCATCGTCACCGAGGGCAGCCACACCAACGTCATGATCCTCAGGGACGGCGTCATCCACACCCACCCCGATGGGGAATACATCCTGCCCGGCATCTCCAAGAAGATGCTTCTGGCTCTGGCCCGGGAAATGGGTGTGGAGGTGGTGGAAGAGCCTTTCACCAAGGACGAGATGATGGCGGCGGACGAGGTGTTCATCACCGGCTCCTCCACCTTCCTGCACCGGGCTTCCTCCATTGACGGCGTGCCCTGCCGCATGGCGGACGAGGCGGGCTATATGCGTCTGGCTCTGGCTTATGAAGAGCGGGCCCTGCGGCTGACAAAGCTTTGACGCACCTGGCTTTTTTATGAAAAAACGGATCCGGACAGGGTCCGGCGCTTCTGCATAGTTTTCTGCTCTCCGGGAACACTTCCCGGAGAGCTTTTTGCGTTATAGGGATGTTATATAAATTTGGTGACAAAAGGTTGCAACAGAGAAATTAAAATGAAATGGTTGTTACCGAAGTGTAACCATATAGCAATAGTTAATCTCTTTTTTTCCGGCGCTCAGGAGACTATAATTAGCGTGCACCACCAGCGGTTTTTTTGCTTACAAAAGAATCCATATATTTCCCCTTCGAAAGGAGCAACACTATGAAAAAATGGATGGCACTGCTTCTGACCCTGTGCATGCTTCTGAGCCTGCTGCCCATGACGGCGCTGGCCACGGAGCTGACGCTGGATCAGCCTGTGGCTGCGGTGGAAGAATCCGCGGTCCTGGAAGAGCCTGCAGAAGAACCCGCCGAAGAAGCGGCGGAAGAGCCGGCCGAGGAATCGGCAGAAGAACCCGCAGAAGAACCGGCGGAAGAACCCGCAGAAGAACCGGCCGAAGAAGCGGCGGAAGAGCCCGCGGAAGAAACGGACTCCGTGGTGGAGGACGTTGTGGGCGAGGCCGCTGCGGACGGCGCCTACGGCTACCGGGGCAGCAGCTATGACCACGTGGACGTGAAGCTGGAAGGCCACTTTGACGTTATCATCAACAACGTGCACACCACCATCGCCGGCGAAGTGGACGCCAGCAGCCTGGAGGTCAAAGTGGAGACCTCCAGCGGCACCTTGACCTACACCGGCTTTACCTCCAGCCGCACGGAGGACAATCTGTACGAATACAATCTGAGCCTGGGCCAGGACTCCACGCTGTCGTCCAGCAGCATCGCCTGGATGAGCAACGACACCAGCGACGATGACTTCTGGCGCATGACCAACGTCTATGTCACGCTGAAGATGTACCTGGATGCCGCCACGGTGAACAGTCTGACGGATCAGAATCAGGTCCGGAAAGTGCTGGGCGATACCCTGCAGCAGGATAGCAAGGGCTGGTATGTCCAGTTCACATCCCATGTTTACGAGGGCTATCAGCAGTGCACCGGCGGCAGCGGCATGCGCTTTGAGCCCGACGGCGGCCGCAACTCCGGCACGGCCAACGGCCTGGACCTGTATATTGACGGCGACGTTCTGGCCAACTATTACACCGGCGACATCACCATCAGCAAGGAGCTGGTGAAGGAGAATGGGGACGAGTATACCCCCGAGGATACCCCTCCGCAGTTCACCTTTGAGGTCTACGACGCCAACAAAAACCCGGTCTATTTCCTTTACGACGAGGGCGTCTATAAATACGCCCATCTGGGCGACACCGGCGCCAGCGCCTATATCTACCTCACCGGCGGCGAGGAAGCTTTGCTGACGGGCCTGCCCGTGGGCGAGTATACCGTGACCGAGATCCAGGACGGCGATGACGGCTACACCCTGCATGCGGTGAACGGCACGGTCAGCACGGTCACCACCCCGGTGCACGAGACCGTGGCGGTGACCGTGACGCAGGGTGGAGAGGCGTCGGTGGCCTACACCAACATGAAAATGGACACCCACGGCGCGGGCGCTCTGCGCAAGGTGGCCCAGGGCAGCATGCCCGCCGGCGGCTATCCCGAGCCCACGGTGAGCGTCTATGCCATGAACGATGTTGGCACGGCGCTGGCCGGGACGGAGCCCCTTTGGAGCGGCACGCTGACCCCCAACGGCGACCACTATTTCTGGGATAACCAGGAGCCCGGCTGGTATTTCATCGTGGAATCCGGCGCGGAGGCCGAGGGCTTTGACCTTGTCAGCAGCATTTCCGTGACCTATAACCACGATCACGACGGCACGAACGTGCCATCGCCGGAAGCCATGACCATCGGCGGCCTGAAGGGCTGGATGGTGGAGGTGCAGGCGGGCAAGACCGCCTGGGTGCGCCTGACCAACGAATACACCGCCCAAACCGGCAGCCTGACCATCACCAAGACCACCAACAACAATAACGCACTCCCCGCGCATGCTCTGAGCTTCACCATCTCCAGCCCCAATGGTTACGAGAAGACGGTGCCCTACAGCGAATTCACCGACGGAACGTACACCATCGAGGGTATCCCCGTGGGCACCTATACCGTGACCGAGAACGACGCAAATTTGACGTGGAAGTATGTTCTGACGACCACCTATAACGGTGTCGAAGGGGAACAGGCGACAGTGACCGTTGTGAAGGACCAGAACAGCAGCCTGACGGTGCACAACAAATACACCCCCAGAACCTTCAACCTGACCATTACCAAGGTGATCAACGGCGACGAGCTGTCTGCGCAGGAACTGGCGGCGCTGGAGAGCAGCCTTGCCATTTATATCTTGCAGGATGGCGAGGAGGTCGCTGGGCCTCTGACGGCGGCCACCGAAGGTGTTACCAAGAACGACGACGGCTATACCTGGGTGGTTAGCCTTCCTGTCGGCGCCTACACCATCGAAGAGCGGGGCTATGAACTGGAGAACTATTCCTGCGGCGTTACAATTGCAATAGACAATGAGGCGGCTGAGGCAGGCGCGTCCCGCAGCGTCATCCTTAACGGGGATACGGCTGTGACGGTGACCAACACCTACACCGAGATCCAGGAGCTGAGCTTCACCATCAAAAAGACGGTGGAGGTGGACGGCAGCGGCAGTCCCGGCGAGACCGAGTTTAAATTCATCCTGGAGCCGAGCCATCCGGCGTTTGCGGAGGACTACGGCGGCGTGGAATACTGGTACAACGGCGAAAAGCTGGAAGAGGCGGAAGATGGCTTCTATTGGTTCTCCCTGACCGTGGAGGGTGACGGCACCGCCTCCGCCACCATCACCATGAAGGGCACGGAGGCTGCGCTCTACTGGAGCGATGTGGATATCTGGGAGTATATTCCCGACGATCTGGCCCCGGAATGGAGCTACGACGAGCACATTTACTCCACCTATGCGTACCATAGTGACAATGGCCTGGATCTGGAATTCAATAAATTCCCTGTGGATGATGAGGGCGACGACTCTGACGATTCCGCTAAGGTGGATGAGATCGCTTTCGTCAACACCTACGCCGAGATCCAGGTCCAGGAGCTGAGCTTCACCATCAAAAAGACGGTGGAGCTGGGCGGCAGCGGCAAGCCCGGCGAGACCGAGTTTAAATTCATCCTGGAGCCGAGGTATCCGGACGAGGTGGCGAACTACGGCGGCGTGGAATACTGGTACAACGGCGAAAAGCTGGAAGCGTCGACAGATGGTGTCTATGTGATCTCCCTGACCGTGAAGAACGACGGCACCGCCTCCGGCACCGTCACCATGAAGGGCACGGAGGATGCGCTCTACTTGAGCGATGTGGATATCTGGGAGTATATTCCCGAGGATCTGGCCCCGGAATGGAGCTATGACGAGCACGTTTACTACACCTGGGCGTGGCAGGATTATGATGAACAGAGCGACACCTACGGCGATCTGTATCTGGAATTCTATGGATACACTGTGGATGATGAGGGCTACCCTGACGAGTTTGTTGAGGTGGATGAGATCGCTTTCGTCAACACCTACACCAAGAACGGTACGGGTACGTCGGATGATATCGTCAAGACCGGCGACAGCCGCGCCCCCTTCCTCTGGGCGCTGATGGCGGTGTTTGCCGCCGGCGGCCTGGGCCTGACCGTGGTGATCCGCCGGAAAAAGACCCAGAAATAAAGCAAAATAACCATAAAAAGACGAGCCGAAAGGCTCGTCTTTTTTCCAGCTTGATTGGATCTGCTCGGCCGAAGTGAATTCGGCCGGCATAATCCCCGGGGCCCTGGGCCCCAGGGATTTGCGCCCGGCTCCGCCGGGCGGCTCGCCCTGCCCGGGCTTCGCTGGGATATGCCTGCTTCTTTGGCAGTCTCATAGGATGAACAAAGAGCCTTCCCCGGCGGGAAGGCTCTTTGGGTGTTTATTTGGTGCCGAAGATACGGTCGCCGGCGTCGCCAAGACCGGGGAGGATGTAGCCGTGGTCGTTCAGGCGCTCATCCAGCGCGGCCACGAAGATGTCCACATCCGGGTGGGCGGCCTCCATGGCGGCCACGCCTTCGGGGGCGGCGATGATGTTGAGCAGCCGGATGCTCCGGGCGCCGGCGTCCTTGATGAACTGGACCGCGGCCACGGCGCTGCCGCCGGTGGCCAGCATGGGGTCCACCACCAGAACGTCACGCTCGGCAATGTCGGGGGGCATTTTGAAGTAGTACTTCACC
>CAZSAX010000074.1:0-10086 GCA_964605075.1 uncultured Oscillospiraceae bacterium | reverse complement strand
CGAGGCTTTCGCCGCCCAGTCCATCGCTGTGGCCCGCGAGCTGAACTTCGACATGGATAAGGTCAACGTCAACGGCGGCGCCATCTCCCTGGGTCACCCCGTCGGCGCTTCCGGCGCCCGTATCATCGTCACCCTGGTGCACGAGATGCAGAAGCGTCCCGAGGCCAAGCGCGGTCTTGCCACCCTGTGCATCGGCGGCGGCATGGGCGTTGCCACCATCTGGGAAAAGGTCTGATCACTCATACACAAAAAAGGGCGCGCATACACGCGCCCTTTCCTTTCACCAACAAAGTTAAACAAATCACACATTTAACAACCACTCAACAGGAGGACAGCGATTTTGGCAAAGATCATCTCTGTGCAGCAGGCCGTGGATCTGATCCCCGACGGTGCTACCATCATGATCGGAAATTTCGTCGGCTGCGGCAACCCTCACAAGCTTCTCAAAGCGCTGGCCGAAAGCGGCAAGGGCAACTTTCACGCCATCCACAACGACAGCTCCATGGTCGCCACCCCCGCCCGGGGCACGCCGGACGGCAGTGACGCCTATGGCCTGGCCGCCCTGCTCCGCAGCGGCCAGATCACCCACTACACCGGCTCCCATCTGGGCACCAACGCCGAAGCCACCGCCCTCTGGCGGGAGGGTAAGCTGGGCGTGGATCTCATCCCCCAGGGCAGCTTTGCCGAAATGATCCGGGCCGGCGGCGGCGGACTGGGCGGCGTTCTGACCCCCACCGGTGTCGGCACCGAGGTAGAGCAGAGCCCCCTGGTGGACCGCAAGCTCAGCATCGACGGCAAGGACTACCTTCTCATGAAGCCGCTGCACGCGGACGTGGCTCTGCTGCAGGGCTATAAGGTTGACAAAGCGGGCAACATCTGGTATAAGGGTACGCAGCGGAACTTTTCCCCCCTGATGGCCATGGCCGCGGACGTGGTTTTTGTGGAAGCGGAAAATCTGGTGGAGATCGGCGAGATCGAACCGGAAAACGTCCACACCCCCGGCATCCTTGTGAAATACATCGTCGTCGAGGAGGGCAAGTAAGATGGAAAGAGAACGGATCAAACCCTTTATCGCCCGCCGTGTTGCCATGGAGTTCCAGGACGGCTGGGTCGTGAATCTGGGCATCGGCCTTCCCACCCTCTGCACCCGCTATCTGCCGGAAGGCGTGCACGTCATCGTCAACTCCGAGGTAGGCATTGTGGGCCAGGGGCCCACCCCCACAGAGGAAGAGATGGACTGGCTGCATGTGGTGGACGCCGGCGGCATGCCCGCCGCGGTCATCCCCGGCGGTTCCTTCAACGATTCCGCCACCAACTTCTGCCTCATCCGGGGCGGCCATGTGGACGCCGTTGTCCTGGGCGGCCTGGAGGTGGATGAACACGGCAACCTCTCCAACTGGAAGATCCCCGGCAAGATGATGCCCGGCATGGGCGGCTCCATGGATCTTCTCGTGGGCGCCAAAGAGGTCATCGTTGCCATGGAGCACACCTCCAAAGGCAATGTAAAGATCCTCAAGGAGTGCAAACTGCCCTATACGGCGGTACACTGCGTGAACAAAATCATCACCGAAATGTGCGTCATCGACGTGACCGAGGAAGGCCTGGTCCTTCGGGAGTACAATCCCGAACTCGGCAGCGCCGAAGAGGCCATCAAACAAATCCAGGCCGTGACGGAGCCGACACTCATCGTCCCGCCCGACCTGAAAGCAATGCCCTGACGGAAATAAAAAGCGCCCGTCGCAAGGCGGGCGCCCTTGCTTTTCCGGGGCGGAAGGAGTCTGATAACAATGAACGAGAAAAACAAAAAGATCGAGGACATCCTCGTGGTGATTCTGGCCGTGCTGACCATTGTCCTCAGCGTGGTGATCATCCTGCTGGAGTTCCCCGGCCACAACGAGCCCGAGCCCACGGCAACGCCGGCGCCCACCGCCGAGCCCGTGGCCACCCCGGAGCCCACGCCGGAACCCACGCCGGAGCCCACACCCGAACCGACCCCGGAACCCACGCCGGAACCCACACCGGAACCCACCCCCGATCCTTATGCGGATGAAGCTGCGGCTATGATCGCCGAGATGACTCTGGACGAAAAGGTCTGGCAGCTGTTTATCTCCACCCCGGAAGAAGTGGCGGACGTTGACGTCGTATCCCGCAGCGGCAGCGGCATGGAAGCCGGCCTGGCGGAGTACCCCGTGGGCGGCCTGGTTTATGCCGAGCAGAACATCTCCGGCGAAAGCCAGCTCAAGGAAATGCTCTCCGGTGCGCAGGACCGCGCCCCCACCCCCATTTTCATCACCTATGACATGGCCGACGGCGACAGCGATGACGTCACCGTGACCGGCAACTATGAATCTCTGGGCTTCAACCTGAATCTGGACGCCGCCGAGGACAGCATCCTCAGCGCTGTGCGCTACGCCGAAGATGCGGATCTTTCCGGCGCGGACATGGTGATCGTCGGCATTGAGGTCGGCGAAGACAATCAGCCCGCCTGCGTTTCCTCTGCCATCGTCACCGAAAAGCTCCGCAGCGAGCTTGGCTGGACCGGCCTTGTCATCACCGGCGCCATGGACGATGACTCTCTGGCAGATTACAGCCAGGGCTCTCTGGCCATTCAGGCCATCCAGGCCGGCTGCGACATGATCTTCTCCCCCAGCGATCTGGGAACCGCCGGACAGGCCATCATGAATGCCGTTTCCAACGGCGACATCACGGAAGAGCGCCTGAACGAGAGCGTCAGCCGCATCCTCTGCGCCAAGATGCACGCCGGCATCATCACCGTGGACTAAAAGCCAAACAAGAAACCCGCTTGGAACTCCAAGCGGGTTTTCAGCTTGTCAAAAAAGCCCGCTTGCGGGCTTTTTCAAGCTATATTGAATCTGCTCGGCCGAAGTGAATTCGGCCGGCATAATCCTTGGGGCCCAAGGCCCCGCGGATTTACGCCCGGCCCCGCCGGGCGGCTCGCCCTGCACGGGCTTCGCTGCGATATACCTGCTTCTTTGACCGTCTAAAAAGCCCGCTTGGAACTCCAAGCGGGTTTTCTTATGTCATTTGTCATTCAGCGCAGATAATAGGAGGCCATGGCTCCGGAGACCAGGATCCCGTCCACATCCCCGGCATTGAGCGCATCAAACAGGCCCTGAGTGCCGGTCTGGTAAATCACCCGGTCCAGCTTTGACACAAAGCGCTCGTCGCTGTTGAGAACATCCAGATCCGACATCACCACGCCCAGCACCTTGCCCCGAAGACCGCCCTTGCTGCGGATGGAGCTGCTGAGGCTGGTAACAAGAACATACTTTCCTTCCAGATAGGAGGGCGAATAGCTGAAGCTGCTGGTATTTGTTAGCCCCTCCGCCACGCCCATGGCGCAGTCGATGTTGCCGCTTTGCAGCTGCACTTCCATATCCTCCGCGCTGATGGGCCACAGGATCATGCTCCAGCCCAGATAACCGCAGATGTAGTTGATCACATCCACGTCGAAGCCGGCATAGCCATCGCCCTCTTCGTAGCTCAGAGGCATGCTGTTGGGGTTGACGCCCACGATCAGCGTCCGGGGCTCCACCTGGCCCCAGTATTCGTCCATGGCGCCGCTCTCGCCCCGCAGCCCCACAATATCCTCGCCAAACCAGGCCAGGGAAGCCGTCCGCAGGGTCCCGTTGGCGGCCAGTTCCTTCAGCGTGGCGCTGACGATATCACAAAGAGCATCGCCCTTGCGGAAGGCAATGTAGAAGTCGCCTTCGCCGCTGTAGGTGTCCACAACCCGGTAGCCGCCCTTCCGGCCGCAGGCGCTCAAAGGAAGCAGAAGGGCCGCGCACAGCAAAAGACAGAGTATTCTTTTTTTCACACAGCGCCTCCTTTTTTGCAAAATGTCCGCGCCGGTCGTCGGCGCGGACATTATCTTATCGCATATTGTCGGCAAAATCAAGTGCTGTAGCTTTCCAGGAACCGGCGGGTCCGCTCCATCCGGGGCGCCATCAGCACCTGTTCGGGACGGCCCTCCTCCACGATGCTGCCGTCATCCATGAAGATCACATGGCTGGACACATCCCGGGCAAAGGCCATTTCATGGGTCACGATGATCATGGTGGTGTTCTGGTCCGCCAGGGAACGGATGACCTTCAATACCTCCCGGGTCAGCTCCGGGTCCAGGGCCGAGGTGGGCTCGTCAAAGCAGAGAATGTCCGGCTGCAGCGCCAGCGCCCGGGCAATGGCCACCCGCTGCTGCTGGCCGCCGGAGAGCTGATGGGGGTAATTGCCCATGCGGTCGGACAGCTCCATTTTCTTCAGCAGATCCTCCGCCTGTGCCCGGATCTCTTCCTGCAGCTCTTTCCGCCGGGCCTTGTAGTCCGACTGCTCCCGGGCCAGAAGCTCCCGGGCCAGCATTACGTTTTCCAGCGCCGTATACTGGGGGAACAGATTGAAGGACTGGAACACCAAGCCAAAATGCAGCCGTTTTTTCCGGATCTCCGACTCCTTCTGGGTCTCGGGGTCTGCCGCATCGAACAGAACCTGTCCGCCCACGCGGATGATGCCCTCGTCGGGCTTTTCCAGAAAGTTCAGGCAGCGCAGAAGCGTGGTCTTGCCGGAACCGGAGGAGCCGATGATGGAAACCACCTGGCCCTTTTCCAGGGAAAAATCAATGCCTTTGAGAACCTGGGTCTTATCAAAGCGCTTGCGGATGTTTTGTACTTCAAGGATCGCCATATCTGCACCTCCCTCAACGGAAATAATCCAGTTTCTTTTCCAGCCGTCCCAGCAGCACCGTCAGAATGCCGCTGAAGGCCAGATAATACACGCCTGTGAAAAACAGCGGCCAGATGGCGCCGGAAATGCCCTGAGAGCCCTTAAGGAAGGACTGTCCGGCCCAGATGATCTCCTGCAGTGCAATGATGCGGGACAGGGAGGTATCCTTGACCAGGGTAATGATCTCGTTGGACATGGGGGGCACGATGCGCTTGATCATCTGCAGAAGCGTGACCTTGAAGAAGATCTGCTTTTTCGTCATGCCCAGCACCAGACCCGCCTCCTGCTGGCCCCGGGGCACGCCCTGGATGCCGCCGCGGTAGATCTCGGAGAAATAGCAGGCATAATTGAAGATGAACGACAGCGCCGCCGCCAGAAAACGGCCGGATTCCCCGCTGCCCCAGATGGGGTTTTTCAGAACCAGACCGGGGAAATAATAGATGATGAGGAGCTGGAGCATCAGGGGCGTGCCCCGCACCAGCCACACCACCACCCGGCACAGCCAGCTCAGGGGCTTGAAACGGCTCATGGAGCCAAACGCAATCACAAGGCCCAGGGGGATGGCGCCGACCAGGGTAACAAAAAAGAGCTTCAGGGTCTGCACAAAGCCCACATTCAGCGATTGCAGAACCACCGGCATCTGTTCAAGGATGAGTTGGATATCCATAAAGGAAACGCCTTTCTTTGGTCTTTTGGCCCTTTATCCGGCCAAAAGCAGAGAGCGGCTTCCCGCTCTCTGCTGATATTTTGTTTTGGCCCGGCCTTACTGGGCGATGATGGCAGCGGTCACGCCGTAGGTCTCGGCGGCGGCCAGCATGGTGCCGTCGGCATAGGCAGCGGCGAAGAACTCGTTGAGCTTGGCCGCCAGGTCAGAGCCCTTGCGGAAGCCAACGCCGTATTCCTCGCTGTTGAGGCCCACGGTGTAGGTCAGGTCGGCATAGCCGGTGCCCTCGCCCACCATAGCAGCGGCCATGAGGGAGTCGATGACGGCGGCATCCGAAGTGCCGGCAGCCACTTCCATCAAAGCGTCAGACTGAGCGGTAACAGGGGTGAAGCTGTAGCCCAGAGCCTCCACTTCGGCCTGGCCGGCGGAGCCGGCTTCCACGGCGAACTGCAGAGCGGCGCAGGCTTCCACGGTCTGGTACTGATCTGCCACAGCAGCGGGAACGATGACCACCTGAGCGTTGTTGCAGTAGGCGTTGGAGCATTCCATGGCAGCTTTGACTTCATCGGTGAGGGTCATGCCGTTCCAGATGCAGTCCACGGTCTTGCCGTCCAGTTCCAGGACCTTGTTGTCCCAGTCGATCTCAACAAATTCCACAGCCACGCCCAGGCTCTCGGCAAAGGCCTTGGCCATGTCGGCGTCAAAGCCGATCCACTGGCCGTTGGCATCCAGGAAATCCATGGGGGCGAAGTTGGTGATGCCGACAACCAGGGTGCCCTTATCCTGAACATAAGCCAGATCGCTGTCCGCGTCCTTGGAGCCGCAGCCGACCAGCATAACAAGCATCAGAGCCAGCAGGCAGATGAGAGAAAGAGTCTTTTTCATTTCGGGTTTCCTCCGTTTGATTTTTTATCGTGATAACAAGTTACCACACTAGCACACTAAAGTCAAGCACATTTTTTCTCTCCTTCTGCTTTTTACATTTTGTTCACCTTTGCGGTAGTCATATTTTTATAATTGTGTTATATTACAAACAAGATTGCAAGCAAGGAGGTTGCTCCATGGCCAGAAAAGCATTGATCGCCGAGGACGACGCCAACATCGCAGAGCTTCTGCGTTTATACCTTGAAAAAGACGGCTTTGACGTGACCATCGCCCCCAACGGCGGCACCGCCGTGGACCGGGCCAAAAGCGATGAGCCGGATCTGATGCTCCTGGACATCATGCTGCCGGTGAAAAACGGCTGGCAGGTGTGCAAGGAGGTGCGGGAATTCTCCAAAATGCCCATCATCATGCTCACCGCCAAGGGCGAGACCTTTGATAAGATCGCAGGTCTGGAGATGGGCGCGGACGACTATATCACCAAGCCCTTTGACACCAAGGAGCTTCTGGCCCGCATCCATGCCGTGATGCGCCGCAGTTCCGGGGAAGAGACCCCCGCCCACCGGCTGGAGTACGATAAACTCATCATCAACCTGGACTCTTACGAACTGGTGGTGGACGGCAAAAAGATCGATACGCCCCCCAAAGAAATGGAGCTGCTGTATCACCTGGCCGCCTCTCCCAACCGGGTCTACACCCGCAACCAGCTGCTGGACGAGGTCTGGGGCTTTGACTATTTCGGCGACAGCCGCACCGTGGACGTCCACATCAAGCGCCTGCGGGAAAAGCTGGAGGGGGTTTCCGACCAGTGGCGGCTCAAGACCGTCTGGGGCGTGGGCTACAAATTTGAAGTGGGCGTGGAATAAGCCGGCGTGAAGAATATTTTTTTCAAAAACTTCATACTCACCGCCTGCCTGTTCGTGCTGAGCTTTTTGCTGTTCGGCGTCACCCTGTTTTTTACCGGCCGGGCCTACATTGTGGAGGAAAAACACCAGGGTCTGCTCACCAACGCCGAAGAGGTGGAGCAGGCGGCTTCCGCATTCCGCAACATCGGCGGTCTGCGCAATCTGGATCTGCGCATGAACATCTCCACCATCGCCCGCTCCACCGGCAACCACATCTTCCTCTGTGACCCCCGGGGCGAAGTGGTCTCCTGTTCGGATATGGAGTGGGTCTGCGGCCATCTCGGCAGCCAGCTGGACGACGCCGTTCTGACTGAGCTGCGCAGCACCGGCACCTACGACGCCATGACCACGCTGAACGGATTTTACGATTCCGATCAGTTTGTTCATGCCCAGTCCATCATCTCCTGGGATAATCGTTTCCTTGGTTATGTGTTCGTCAGTTATGATCCCTCGGGCTTCATGGATATCTGGGGCAACTTTATGTGGCTGTTCGCGGCGGTGTCCGTCCTTGTGCTCAGCGCCGCCGTTTTTCTGGAATGGCTGAACTCCAGCCGCCGGGCCAAGCCCCTCAATGCCATGGCGCAGGCGGCCCACAGCTTCTCCAAAGGAAACTACGCCGTCCGGGTCCAGCCCTATGAAGGCGAAAACGAAATCGCGGAGCTCACCGCCGCATTCAACAGCATGGCCGAAAACCTGGAGCGCAACGAAAGTCTGCGCCGGGAATTCATCGCCAATGTCTCCCATGAGCTGCGCACCCCCATGACCACCATCGCCGGCTTTGCCGACGGCATTCTGGACGGCACCATCGCCCCCCAGGACGAGGAAAAATATCTGCAGTCCATTTCTTCGGAGACCAAGCGGCTCAGCCGTCTGGTGCGCAGCATGCTGGATATGTCCCGTCTGCAGGACGAAGCCGGAACCGCCATGGCGGTCTTTGACCATTCCGAGCTGGTTTTGCAGATCCTTCTGAACTTTGAAGGCCGCATCAACGAAAAGAAACTGGACGTGAACCTGAACATGCCCGAGGAGCATCTTTTTGCCCTGGGCAATGAGGATTCTCTGACACGGGTCGTGTATAATATATTGGATAACGCCGTCAAATTTTCTCACCCCGGCACCCAGCTGTCCGTAAGCCTGTGGTCCCAGGGCGGCAAGCTCTGCACCAGCATCTCCGATTTCGGCCAGAGCATTGCGCCGGAGGAGCTGCCGCTGATCTTTGACCGCTTCCACAAGGCCGACCGCTCCCGCAGCGAGGACCGGGACGGCGTGGGCCTGGGTCTTTATATGGTCAAGTCCATTCTGGACAGCCACGACCAGGACATTTTCGTCACCAGCGAAAACGGCAAGACCACCTTTACCTTTACCCTCGCCGAAGCCCACCGGGAGGGCTGATTCCCGAATTCCTCCGCTGCCCGGCAGCGTGACACGAAGGAGACAACACCGACATGCCCTACAACGAAGAAAACCGTTCCGGCCGCTGGTATATCCCCGCCGGCAATATGGGCCACGAAGAAACCCGGTACTGGTATCAGGAAACGGAAACCGATCCCCCCGAAGAGGCCGCCCCGGCCGAGGCTGAGGAAGCGCCGGCAGCACCCAAGGTCATGGCTCCCCAGGCGGCCAAAGCCGCCGAGGACCGAAAGCACCGCCGGGGCCGCACCATCGCGCTGATTGTCTGCGGCGCCATCATTCTGGCCGCGCTGTTTTTTGCCCTGGGCCGGGCCTGCAGCGTGCAGGTGCAGATACAGAGCATCGATTCGCCCTATCTCCTGCCCAGCCAGCAGGACGACGAGGACATGCCCCAAAGCGCCGATGAATACTTTGAAAGCTATTTCTCCGGCTCCGAAAGCATCCTCATCCCCGCAGCCGAAACCGGCACCGGCGTCACCCTGACACTGGAGCCTACGGAGGGCCCGGAGATGAGCCTGCAGGACATCTACACCCAGGTCAATCCCTGCGTGGTGAGCATCATCACCTATCTGGACGAAACCGAATACAGCTGGGGCTCCGGCGTGGTGTTCACCGCCGACGGCTACATCATCACCAACGCCCATGTGCTGCAGGGCTCCGACGCCGCCGCGGTCCGCTTCACCGACGGCGCGGAATACGACGCCCGGCTGGTGGGCAGCGACACCGCCACCGATCTCGCCGTTCTGAAAATCGACGGTCAGGACCTCCCCTATGCTCCCTTTGCCGATTCCACCGACTGCCGGGTCGGCGACGGCGTGGTAGCCATCGGCAACCCCCTGAGCGAAAACTATGCCGGTACCATGACCAACGGCATCATCTCCGCCATTGACCGCAGCGTCAGCAACAACGGCTACAAAATGACCCTTCTGCAGACAAACGCCGCCCTCAACGAAGGCAACTCCGGCGGCCCCCTTGTCAACATGCACGGACAGGTCATCGGCATCACCAACATGAAGATCATGTACTCCTACTACAGCACCGTGGAGGGCATCGGCTTTGCCATTCCCAGCAGCATTATCAAAACCGTGGTGGACCAGCTCCTGGAAAACGGCGTTGTTCTGGGCCAGCCGGCCCTGGGCATCGTGGCAGGCTCTGTAAGCTCCGTGGCCATGGCGCAGTACGGCATGCCCAAGGGCGTGTACATCACGGAAGTCCATGAGAATTCCGATGCCTGGACCCAGGGCCTGCGCCCCGGGGATGTGATCACCCGCGTCAACGGCACGCCCGTTTCCTCCGTGGCCGAGGTCAACGCCCTGAAAGAGGGTCTGGCCGTGGGCGACACCATCACCGTGGAAGTCTGGCGTGACGGCGACACCTTTGAGGTTGAATTCGCCCTGGTGGACAAAAGCCTGGTGCAGTAAACTTACAAAAGCAAAGGGGCTGTAAAAAAACAGCCTTAGAAAAAAACAGAGGTCACACACCTATGAG
>CAZSAX010000073.1:0-10184 GCA_964605075.1 uncultured Oscillospiraceae bacterium | reverse complement strand
AACGACCAGACCCTGACCTATATCAATCAGGGCTATACCTCCGACGAGATAGCCAACATGATCGAGCTGCCGGAAGCGCTGGCAAAGGTATGGTATACCCGCCAGTACTACGGCACCGTGGCCCACAACGCCAAGGCTGTATATCAGAAATACATGGGCTGGTATGATGCAAACCCCGTGAACCTCAACCCCCTGGCCCCCACGGAGAGCGCCCAGAAGTGGGTGGAATACCTGGGCGATACGGACGAAGTGCTCCGCATGGCGAAAGAAGATTTTGACGCCGGAGAATACCAGTGGGTGGCAGAGATCACCAATGTTCTGGTCTATGCCGATCCCACCAACGAAGCAGCCCGCTATCTCTGTGCCGATGCGCTGGAGCAGCTGGGCTATCAGGCGGAATCCGGCCCCTGGCGCAACGCCTACCTCACCGCGGCTCTGGAGCTGCGCAGCGGCAACACCGCTCTTACCGCGGAAGCCGCCAGCACCAACGGCGCCATGCAGAAGAAGATGACTGCGGATATGCTCTTTGATTACATGGGTATCCTGTTGGACAAGGAAGCCTTGGCGGACTATGACTTCACCGTCAGCATCACCCTCACCGATGTGCAGGAACAGTACATGCTCCGGGTGAAAAACGGCGTGGTGCTGGTCTATAGCAACTACCAAAACGAAGAAGCGGATGTGTCTGTCACCTGCATCAAAAATGCCCTGCTGCTCATACTGCAGAACAATCTGGACGCCATGCCCGACGCGGTGCAGATAGAGGGCAACGAGGCCCTTCTGACGCTTTTCATGGAAAATCTGAACCAGTTTTCGCTCTCCGAGCCTGCCAAATTCAACATCGTGGAACCCTGAAGAACGCCGCAGGAACAAATAGCATAAAAACAAAAATGGGTCAGCTCTGCTGACCCATTTTTCATCCCATTTGCCCGGCCGAAGTGAATTCGGCCGGCATTGAGGCTTCACCGCACCGTCTGCCGGGCGCTGGTCTGTGTCCAGGAGAGGATCAGCTCCCCTTCCATCAGCAGCCGGAAGCTCCCCTCCAGCTCCAGAAGTTCGGAGCAGATAAAGCCGCCGCTGTACTTTTCCTCCGTGCGGAAGCTCAGAAGCTCCCGGCCCTCGCCGTCGGTAAGGGTATAGCGCCCCGGCTGCAGTGTTTTGCTGAAATAGGCGTAATTCAGTTCACTGCTGCGGCTGGGCACCTCCGCCGTGGCGCCGATGGCGATCAGCGTGCCGCCGTTGACGGTAACGCCGCCCCAGCCGGTGTCCACCGTGCCGGCCACGCCGCCGTAGCCGCCGCTGCGAACGCATATGGTGCCGCCGGTCATCCAGACGGCATAGTTGGCGTCCAGCCCGTCCGTGTCGCCGGCCGCCAGCGTCAGATCCAGCTCGCCCCCGGTCATAACAAAGTACAGGCTGGCATTGGTCCCGTCATCCAGACAATCCGCCGTGACCTGCCCGCCGTTCATGTAAACGTTGTAGCCCTCCAGCCCCTCAAAGGCCGTGAGGATATCGATCACGCCGCCGTCAATGACCAGATAGCCGTCGGCATGCAGGGCGTCATCCACCGCCGAAAGACTGCTCTCGCCGCCGGTGATCCAAAGATAGCCATCGGCGTGCAGGGCATCGTCACCGCAGTCAACGAGAAGCTTTCCGCCGGAAACCTCGATATTTCCGCCGGCCTTGATGCCTTTGCAGGAATATTCCCGCTTGTTGGTGTTGCCCCAGCTCATCCAGCTCATCATGCCGCCCATGTTGGTGTTGCCGCTGGACCAGGCGCCGGTCATGACCCCGTCCTGGATACGGCTGATGGTATAGGTGCTCTGTCCGTTCAGACTGAGGGTTTTGGTGCAGGCATCGTAAAGCTCCTGGGACCGGGGCGTCTGCCCGTCGGTATAACGGTAGATGATAAACTCCTCAAAACCGGCGGGGCAGTCCAGGCTGTAGTACATATTCTGAGAGCCCTGCTTTTCAAAGGGGATCGCCACCCAGACCGAAGCGCCGCTTTCCGTGAAGAACAGGGCGTAATACTGATCGGTTTCCGCATAATAGCTCATGCTCACCTTAAGACTGATCTCTTCCGCCGCCTCTGCTTCCGCCGCAGAGGCCGCCAGCGCCGTTAGCGTATCCGCCGGAAATGCCCGGTCATCCGTATAGATGCGAAGTTCCGCCCCATCGGAAACATACACGCTGCCGCCGGCATCGATCCCATCCCGGGCCGCCCGAAGGATGAGCGTGCCGCTTTCCGCCAGCACATCGCCGGCCACCTCCACGCCGTCATTGAGCGCGGAAACCGCCGCATAGGCGCCGCAAAGCCGGAAGCTGTCCGCCTTCAGACCCTCGTGGGCCGCCTGGATATGCAGGGTCCCGCCGGCCAGGGTCAGCGCCCCGTCGCAGGAAATGCCGTTGTTGAGACAGCCGTAAATATCCAGCACACCCGTGCCCTCCACCGTGAGATCACAGGCTGCGCGCAAGGCCGCGCCGGAGCCGTCCGCCGCCGTGCCGAATTCCTCCACCCGGCCGCTGACAAGGGTGTTGCTGCTGCCCTCCGCCAGCGTGATGACACAGCTTCCCGCATGCTTTATATCCAGCGCTGCCCCTTCGGGATTGGCCGCATAGAGGCCGTCCAGGATCAGCTCCACCTCGGCCGCCCGGGCTTTGACCAGGATCTGTCCCACCGCAAGGGTGCCCGACAGTCGGTAACGGCCGCTGTCGGAGATAACGATGGTGTACCCGTCGCTTGCCGCCCCGTCCCCCTGGATCGTTACGCCCTGGGCGCTGCAGGTGATCTGTGTTTCCGCTTCCCCGGCCCATGCCGGCACGCAGAGCAGCATCACCGCCAAAAGCCCCAGAGCCAGAATCTTTCGCATCGCAAAACCTTCTTTATCCTTAGTATATCCACTATATCAGCCGCCGGAAAAATGTCAATCGTGACCGTTCAAAATAATTTCATATTTTGTTGCTTTTCTATTTATAATTTATCTACAACCTGGACACGGCTTTTTGCTACGCTCGGATAATCGATGCTCTTTCGAAAGGATTATCACCATGGCAAAGCACTGCCTTCCGGCGTTTCTTCTGTTTTTTGTCATCTTCTTTTCGCTTTCCGGGATCCCGGTGCTGGCCGCCTCTGCGGAGCCCGCTGCTTCCGACGAACCCGCTGCCGCCTCCGGCGAACCGGAAACCATCGTCGAATTCCACACCGGCACCATGATCACCACCATGGAATTCTCCGACCCCCGCGGCAACCTGCATCTGTCCGGCCGCGCGCAGACACTGCTGAACCTGGGTCTGGCGGTAGGCGACCTTCTCTCCGTTGTCATCAACGACGAGCTGTATCTCACCATGCCGCTGGTCACCCTTCCCACCGATGTGGACCCCGGCGAGGACATGGTCCTTCTTCTCAATAACGAGCTGCTTCTGTCCCTGCGGGACGGCAGCATCGTTGACGCCTACGGACTGGAAAACGGCGCCAAAGTGAGCATCTCCCTGCAGGAAGCCGGCGGCTATCTGGAGGAATACAACGCCCGCCGGGGCCTCTTTTCCCTGGAAACCGACCCGGATTATTCCGAAGCCGAATCCTGGGTCTACCGGGACACCAGCGCCGATAAGGACGCCGATGTCTTCATCATCGGCCCCACCATGGACTACGGCGACGCCGGCAACTACAACATGTCCCTGGAGGACGAGTCGCACATGTCCAGCTACCGCAGTGAAATCAACCGCGAAAAGGGGCTGTTTGAAGAATCCGCCAACCTCTATGCCCCCTATTACCGCCAGGCGACCCTCACCGTCTTCACCATGGAAGACGAGGACGCCATGCAGGAATATCTGGACTTTGCCTACGAAGATGTGCGCAGCGCCTTCGCCTATTACCTGGAACATTATAACAACGGCCGCCCCATTATTCTTCAGGGCTTCTCCCAGGGCGGCTACATGGTCACCCGGCTCATCGAAGAATTCTTTGCCGACGAAGATCTGCGGGAACAGCTGGTGGCCGCCTATGCCATCGGCTGGTGCATCACCCAGGAGGATCTGGACGCCTGCCCCTGGCTGAAAATGGCCCAGGGCGAGACCGATCTGGGCGTGGTCATTTCCTTTGAGTGCGAGGCCGAGGGCAACGACGACGGCTCTCTGAGCGTGCCCCTGGGCCAGACCATGCTCTCCATCAATCCGCTGACCTGGAGCACCGGCAGCGAATACGCCGACCGCAGCTTCAACGCCGGCAGCGTTTTCATGGACTCCAGCGGCCGGGTCATCAACCGCTCGCTGGCTCTCACCGGCGCCTACATCGATGAAGAACGCGGCACCCTCATCTGCCCGGATCTGAATCCCAAATACTTCCCCTCCATCATCCCCATGTTCGAAACCGGCGAATACCACCCCTACGACTACGAGATCTTCTATCAGAACATCAAGGACAACGTGGCCCGCCGCCTGTCCGTGTATCTGGGCACCGACAGCGTGCTGAGCGAAAGCGAATGGCAGATCTTCACCAACGTCATGATCGCCCAGGGCGTTTTGCTGGCTGTCATCCTCCTTCTTCTCTGGGAACGCCAGCTGCGGAAAAAGAAGGGCCTTATCGAATAACAAAAGGACGGTCTCCGACCGTCCTCCTTTTTTCAGGCTTCGTAAGCCGTTTTCATGGCCTTGTAGGTCATGTAGCAGTCAAACTTCGAGGTGGTTTCAAAGGGAGCATGCATGGAAAGCACCGGCACCCCCGCGTCGATGGTATCGATGTTGCGCTCGGCCATCATCAGCGCCACAGTACCGCCGCCGCCCTGGTCCACCTTGCCCAGCTCGCACATCTGCCACACAACGCCGTTATCGTCGCAGATTTTGCGCAGATAGCCCACCACCTCGGCGGAGGCGTCGCTGGCGCCGGATTTTCCCCGGGCGCCGGTGTACTTGCAGAAGCCCACGCCGTAGTTCACCTTGGCATTGTTGCGCTTTTCGCTGACCTCGGCATAGAGGGGATCGTAGGCATTGGTCACGTCGGCAGAGATGCAGAAGCTCTTGGCAAAGCAGTCGATCATATTGTCAACGCCCCCGCAGATCTTCTTCATGAAATACTCAAAAGCCTGGCTGGTCATGCCGGACACGCCGTCGGAGCCGATCTCCTCCTTGTCCGCCAGGATGCACACGGCGGTGCGTTCGGGCACTTCCAGTTCCAGAATGGCTTTCAGCTCCGCATAGGCGCAGACCCGGTCGTCCTGACCGTAGCCGCCGATAAGGGAACGGTCAATGCCGATCTCCCGCACCGGGAAGGCAGGCACCGCCTCCAGCTCCGCGGAGATAAAGTCCGCCTCGGTGATGCCGTAGCGGTCGTTCAGAAGGCTCAGAACCGCCAGACGCACCCGGTCCTCGCCCTCGCCGGCGTAGGGAATGGAGCCGATGAGAAGGTTCAGCTTCTCCCCCTCCACGCCCTCCCCCAGCTTCTTCTGCATCTGGTTGGCCGCCAGATGGGGCAGCAGGTCGGTGATGACGAACTGAGGGTCGGCGGGATCATGGCCGATGACCACATCCACGGCGCTGCCGTCGGCAAGCATCACCCGGCCATGGAGTTCCAGGGGAATGGCCGTCCACTGATACTTCTTGATGCCGCCGTAGTAGTGGGTGCGCAGGTAGCAAAGCTCCGTGTCCTCGTACAGGGGGATCTGCTTGAGATCCAGCCGGGGCGCGTCCACATGGGCCGCCTCGATCACGCAGCCGGCGGTCATGGGCTTCCTGCCGCCCACCGCCAGGATCAGGGCCTTGCCCCGGTTGGACCAGTAGACCTTCTGTCCGGGCTGAATAACACCCATGGTCTCATCCAGGGGCTCAAAACCGGCAGCCTCCGCCAGCTTAATAGCCTCAGCCACCGCTTCCCGCTCGGTGCGGGCGGCGTCCAGATAGCTCATATAGCCCTGGCAATAGTCCTCGCAGAGCGTCCGTTCGGCCACGTCGATGATGTCATAGCCGTTTTTCTGCTTGTAAAACAGCTTGTTTTTCAGTTCATCCATAACTCATACCTCCAATATATCGCCGAAAATTTTCAAACACTTCTGTCGGAACTCTTCCATGCTGCCATCGTTGCAAACACAGGCATTGCAGTTTTCCTCAAAATAGCTCACGGGCTTCTGGGCCCGGATGCGGAGCATGGCATACTCTTCCGGGATCCCGTCCCGGGCCATGATCCGCCGCACACGCAGCTCTTCCGGCGCCGTGATGCCCACCGTGGCGCAAAGGATGTTCTGCAGGGGCGTTCCGATCAGATTGATGGCATCCACCGCGGCGTATTTCCCGCCAAAGGCGGCATGCTGGGCCAGCAGCCAGTCGATGCGCTCGTCAATGTAGCGCTCCGTGATCTCCTGCAGCGCCGCCAGCTCCCCTTCGTCGGCAAAAACGATGGCGCCCAGCTTTTTGCGCTGCAAAACACCCTCCTCCACCACCCCGGGAAATCGGGCCTCCAGCTCCTCCAGCATGGACCGGCATTCCCGGCAAAGCTTATGATACTCCGCATCGGCGTCGATGACAAGAGCCCCCAGTTCCTCCAAGGCTTCCCGGGCCGTGGTCTTGCCGCAGCCGGTACCGCCGGTCACGCCCACCACCTTCAGCGAATCGATCAGCGCCCGGCGGATGCTTTTTTCCGCCAGCGCCCCCGGCCGCAAAATGCGGAAAGGCCTTTCGCTCAGGTCAAGGATGGTGCTCTCCGTTCCGATGCCGCAGGCACCCCCATCGATCACAGCGGCGATTTTTCCCTCAAAGTATTCCAGTACCTTATCGGCCGTTTTGGGGCTCTCCGCCCCGCTGGGATTGGCGGAGGGCGCCGCCAGCGGGAAGCCGCATTCTTTCAGAAGCGCCAGGGTCTGCTCCTGATCCGGGCAGCGAAGGCCCACGGTCTCGCCCCCGGCGATCACAACCTCCGGCACGCAGTCCGCCGCCTTCACCACCATGGTCAGCGGCCCCGGCCAGAATTTCTCCGCCAGGATATACGCCCCGGCCGGGACGTCCCGGCCATAGCTTTCAAAGGCTTCCGGCCCCGGCACCATCAGACTCAGCGCCTTCACCGGCGGACGGCCTTTCACTTCATATATTTTTTCCACGGCGCTCTCGTCCAGGCCGTTTCCGGCCAGGCCGTAGACCGTTTCCGTGGGCACGGCAACCAACGCCCCCTCGCGGAGAAGCGCCGCCGCTTCGGCTGTCTCGTTGGTAAAAATCTTTGTTGCCATGGTCACTCTCCGTTTTTCAGCCGCTCGGCCCGGTCCGCCGTGATCAGCGGCTCGATGATCTCGTCCAGACCACCGTCCATCACCGCGTCGATCTTATACAGGGTCAGCCCGATGCGGTGATCGGTCACCCGGCCCTGGGGGAAGTTATAGGTGCGGATGCGCTCGTTGCGCATGCCGCTGCCCACCTGGCTGCGGCGCTCGGCACCCACTTCCGCGTCCCGTTTGGCCCGCTCGGCCTCGTAGAGCCGGCTGGCCAGAATGGACAGGGCCCGGGCTTTGTTTTTATACTGGCTTCGCTCATCCTGACACTCCACCACCGTGCCCGTGGGCAAATGGGTCACTCGAATGGCGGAGGAGGTCTTGTTCACCTTCTGTCCCCCCGCACCGCTGGAGCGAAAGACGTCGATCTTCACTTCGTCCAGATTCAGCGCATAGTCCAGCTCATCCAGCTCCGGCAGCACCGCTACCGTGGCCGTGGAGGTATGGATGCGGCCCTGCACTTCCGTTTCCGGCACCCGCTGGACCCGGTGCACGCCGCTTTCAAATTTCAGCCGGGAATAGGCGCCCTCCCCCTGGATCACAAAGCTCACTTCTTTAAAGCCTCCAAGGCTGGTTTCGCTGAGATTTGCGATCTCCGTTTTCCAGCCCCGGTTTTCCGCGTACATGCTGTACATCCGGTAAAGCTTCGCCGCAAACAGCGCCGATTCCTCGCCGCCCACCCCGGCGCGGATCTCCACGATGACGTTCCGCTCGTCGTTGGGGTCTTTGGGCAAAAGCAGGATTTTGATTTTTTCTTCCAGCGCCGGAATCTCTGCCCCGGCAGCGCTCATTTCTTCTCTGGCAAGCTCCCGCAGCTCCGGGTCGCATTCCCCTTCCAGCAGAGCCTCCGCCTCAGAAAGCGCCGCTTTCCGGGCACACAGAGCCGTCCAGGCCTCCACCAGCGGCTCCAGTTCCCGGCGCTCTTTGGCCAGCTGGGAATACAGCGCCGGATCGTCGTAGGTGGCCGGCTCTTCCATCTGCCGGGAAATCACTTCAAAGCGGTTCTGGATCTGCCGCAGTTTTTCATCCATCATGGCAGCATCTCCGGAGTCGTTTTCCAGTCCGTGCCGGCCGCCCGTTTCTGAGCGGATTCATAGCCCAGCACATAAAGATCCCGGGCCCCGGCGCCCAGTTCAAAGACCCGCCGGGCTTTTTCGTCCAGCGCCTTCACGCTGGCGGGCTTGGTGATAAGCGGGAGCTGCGCCGCGCCGTCCATGGCCCGCAGAAGGCTCCGCCCCCGCTCCGTGGCGGCCAGCACCCGGGCATAGGGGGGCAGCCCCGCCATGTCCCCGGCTCTCACGCCCAGCACCGCGCAGCTGAGCATCCGGCGCAGCCGGCTCAGGGGATAGCGCTTGGTTTTCACCGCCGACAGGATGGCTTCCACGCTGCCCTCCGTGCGCACAGCCTTATACAGCCGGTTTCCAAGACCCTCGGTGGCGTCCGGCAAAGCGCAAAAATCCGCTTCCGTCAGCATCCGAAGCCGGGCCATATAGGCCAGCTCCAGATCGGCCAGCACCACGGGCTTTGCCCCCCGGAGCGCCCAATTGACCTCTTCCGGGATAAAGGGGCTTGTATCTTCCCCCGCCTCCAGCATGCTGCGGATCTCCGAGGCGCAGCGGATAGCGCCGGAGGAGGGCTTGTCATGCACCGATTCCCCCCGGCGGCCGGTCATAGGGCTCATATCCAGGCCCAGCGAAAACAGAGCTTTCAGATACTCCACGCCCAGAATGTTGTTGGGCTGTTCCAGAAGCTTTGCTTCCTTGCCCAGCCGCGCCTCCAGCACCTTCTGCCGGGCCGGCGCAAAGCTCATGCCGGCGCTCATTTCGGCCTTGATCTGCTCCATGGTCTCCCCTTCCAGGGCCGCCAGAGCAAGGGCCGTCAGGGGTGCCAGATCGCCGCACTCGGAGCCGAAGGAAAGATGGGTCACCACCCCCAGCTTCCCCAAAAGCCCCACCGCCCCCCGGGCAAAGCCCTCGGCGGAGGAAAGGCTCCAGGGCAGGGGCAGCTCCAGCACAAGATCCGCCCCCCCGGCACAGGCCGCCCGGGCCCGGCGATGCTTGTCAAAGACCGCCGGACTGCCCCGCTGGACAAAGTCGCCGCTCATCACGCACAGCACTGGCGCATTTTCGCCCAGCATGGCCCGGCTTTGGGTGATATGTTCCTGATGACCTTTATGAAAGGGATTGTATTCGCACACAATTCCGATAACATTCATTGGCATTTCCTCTTGCGTTTTGGAAAATTTGCGGTAAAATAGAGATTTGTGAGGGTATGCAATGCCATTGGCATTTCTTAGCTTCATTTTACACGAAATTATAATTTTTACAATACGAAAGGAATGCACCATGAAAATTCTTGTCATCAACGCCGGCAGTTCTTCTCTGAAGTACCAGCTCCTTGACATGGAGACCGAGACCCTTCTGGCCAAGGGCCTTTGCGAGCGCATCGGCATCGACGGCCATCTGAAGCATCAGCCTCAGAACGGCAAGCCCACCTACAACGAGGACATCGCCCTGCCCACCCACACCGAAGCCATCGCCGCGGTTCTGGAAAAGCTCACCAGCGAGGAATACGGCGTGGTCGCCAGCATGAGCGAGATCAGCGCCGTGGGTCACCGCGTCGTCCACGGCGGCGAGAAGTTTGCCCAGAGCGTGCTGATCAACGAAGAAGTCATGGGCGCCATCGCTGAGTGCATCCCCCTGGCCCCTCTGCACAACCCCGCCAACATCACCGGCATCGAGGCCTGCCAGGCCGTCATGGGCAAGGATGTGCCCCAGGTCGCCGTGTTTGACACCGCCTTCCATCAGACCATGCCCGGCAAGGCTTTCACCTACGCCATTCCTTACGAATACTACACCGAGAACAGCGTCCGCCGCTACGGCTTCCACGGCACCAGCCACCGCTATGTCTCCGGCCGCTGCGCTGAGATGATGG
>CAZSAX010000072.1:0-10191 GCA_964605075.1 uncultured Oscillospiraceae bacterium | reverse complement strand
GGAAAGCCTTTCGGCTTTCCCTTAATTCAGGCATGGATCAGCACCATTCTTTGAAATCGTTCTGGGTGCTGGGCTTGACCTCCGGCTTGACGTAGTTCACAACGACCCGGCGGTTGGGCTCGGAGCCGGTGGAACTGGTGGTCACGCCCTCGTAATCCTGGAGCGCGGTGTGGATGATGTGGCGCTCGTAGGAGTTCATGGGCTCAAGGGCCATGCTGCGCTTGTATTTGATGGCTTTGGCAGCCATTTTCTCCGCCAGGCGCACCAGGGATTCCTCCCGCTTGGCGCGGTAGTTCTCCGCATCCACGTTGATGTGGCTGTGCTTGTCGTTGCCGCGGTTGACAGCGTAGTTGGTCAGATGCTGGATAGCGTCCAGCGTCTCGCCCCGGCGGCCGATCACGGCACCAATGCCGCTGCCGCTGAGGTTGACGTCCAGACCGCCGCCCTCCCGGGGGCTGATCTCCATGTCCGCTTCCACGCCCATGTGCTGCAGAAGTCCCCGAAGGAAATCCTCCGCAGCCGCCGCCTGCTCGCCTTCGGCGAGACGGCGGGTCTTTCCGGCCTTGGGCGCCGCGGGGGCCTTCTTCGCTTCAGCCTTCACAGGCTCCGCCTTGGGGGCCTCGGCCTTTCCGGCAGCCGGCTTTTCCGCCTTCGCCGCAGGCTTCTCATCGGGAGCTTCATAGCTCACACGCACCACCGCGCTCACAGCACCGATGCCCAGGAAACCGGCCTTGCCGCGTTCCACGATCTCCACAGAGACCTCGTCCCGCTCCAGACCCAGCTGTCCAAGGGCTTTCTCAACGGCTTCATCGACGGTCTTGCCGCTGACTTCGATAGATTTGAGCATGATTAACTTTTTCCTCCGTTAGTCTGCATTGCCGGCATCTTCTTCCGGCAGTGCTTCCGGCTCTTCCTCGGAAACCTCTTCCTCCGCGGGCTCATCGGCTTCTTTCTCGACAGCCTCTTCCTCGGCGGCTTCCTCAAAAAGCTCCTCTTCGGAGATCTCCGCCTCTTCCGCCGGGACGATTTCCTCAGCGGGTTCCGCCGCCGTTTCCTCGGCAGCCGGCAGAACGGTCTCCTCGTATTCCGCGGATTCCTCCGCAGCGGCATTGGTCTTTTCCTCCGCCGTTTCAGGGTTGGTATAACGGTCCGCCACATAGGCGCGGCCACGGGCATAGCGCCGCTCGCCCACCTGGCTCTCCGGCTGCTCCTCGGCCTGCCCGCCCCGCTTGGCCAGCTTGGCGGCGCGGGCCTCGGCGGCCTTGCGCTCCACTTCCTTCTGCGCGGCAAACGCCTGCTGCTTTTTCTTGGAAGTGTTCTTGTTCACCTGCGTGGCGCCTTCGGCCTTGAGACGCTCGGTCTCTTTCCGCTTGGCTTCCAGCTCGGCTTCCCGGGCCTTCTCCCGGGCGATGCGGTCGGCGTCTTCAATATCCAGCTGACGGGTATAGATCTTGTTGAGGATCACGTCCTGGATGATGGCGAAAACGCTCTGGGCGATCCAGTAGATGCCCATGACGCCGGGCATGGTGAAGCAGATCCACAGAGAGACCAGAGGCATGGTGAGCATCATGGTCTTGTTGTTGCTCTGCTGATCCATGGTCTGAGGGGTGGAAGCCTGGGAGATCTTCATGGACAGCCAGCTCAGAAGAGCGGAGACCACAGGGATCAGGAACAGGCCGGCTTCCGCCGCGATGTTGCTGGGATCCCAGTTCCAGGGCAGCACCTTGGGCACCAGGCCCAGATCCATGCCCAGGAATTTGTAGCTCAGGGCCTGCAGCTTGTCGGAAAGGCCCGCAAAAGCTTCAAAATTCTGAGAGATAAACTGGCTCTGGTAGATCTGCTCGTAGGCCGTGGCATTGTTGGAGGTGGAATACAGGCTCAGGTCATAGCCCAGCTCCATCAACTTGGCGTAGATCGCGCCGCCCTCGGCCATCAGATCCTCCGCCACACCCATCATAACGGTGATGGGGAAACGGATGGCCTGATACAGGGCGATCAGGATGGGGAACGGCAGGAAGGACCACAGGCAGCCCGACATGGGGTTGATGCCCTCTTCCTTGTAAAGCTTGTTGACCTCTTCCTGATAACGCTGGCGGTCGTTGCCGAACTTCTTTTCCAGCTCCTTGAGCCGGGGGGTCATACGGCTGGTGCGCATCATGCTCTTCTTGCTCTTGAGCTGGAAGGGCAGCATGATGAGCTTAACTACCAGGGCAAAAAGAATGATAGCCACGCCATAGTTGCCGACCAGGTCGAACAGCCACAGCAGAAGCTGACCAAAGAGTTTGCCGATTGCTTTAAACATATTTTTCTCCTATACACCCTGTCCGTCAGGGCACAGGGTCGTAAAAGTTGTGCTCTCCCCGATGAAAGGGATGGCAGCGTCCGATGCGCTTGAGAGCCAGCCAGCCGCCTTTCCAGGCGCCGTATTTCTCAATGGCCTCCAACGCATATTGACTGCAGGTCGGGATGTACCTGCAGCTGGGTGGTGTAAGGGGCGAGATATGCTTCCTGTAGAACCGGATCAGCCACAGAAAAACCGCTTTCATTGGCGCATCATCCCCAATTCAAGGCATGCGGAAAGAAACTCCGTCTCCAACCGGGCATAAGCGACCCCAGCCGCCCGAGCCCGGGCCACCACCACCAGATCGTAACCGGGCCTTAGCTCGGTTTCATGCAGGCGGTAGATCTCCCGAAGACGGCGGCGGACACGATTTCGTGTGACGGCCTTGCCAACCTTTGCCGTTACGGTGAAGCCCAGGTGGTTCTGGCTGCTCCGGTTTTCCCGGGCATAGACCACAAGGCAGGGCCGCACGGCGCTGGCGCCCTTTTTATACAGACGACGGAATTGACGGTCCTTATTCAGCGAGGAAGTAAATCTCAACGTGCCTCACTCGATTCGCGGAGCTCAGGCAGTGAGCTGGTGACGACCCTTGGCGCGGCGGGCAGACAGGACCTTGCGGCCGTTGCGGGTACGCATGCGCTTGCGGAAGCCGTGTTCTTTCTTGCGCTGACGCTTCTTGGGCTGGTAGGTACGGAACATAATTCTTTCTTCCTTTCTTCATTATTACTCAACAGCGGCGGTCGCCGCAGTAGTTGGTAATGGTGTTTTTTGCAAAAGGGCATTTTGCAACTCGTGTATTATATAGAATTTTTGAGTGCCTGTCAACCGAAAATCGAAAATCAAAACCGGGCTTTTTCCCAAACAAGAAAAGGAAGGGCCGGCGCCCTTCCCTCCTGTTCAGTTCAGATCCTCGCCCCGGAAATACTTGCCCAGGGGCCTGTAAATAAGCATGGCCACGATCTCTGTGATCACCAGCTCCGCCGCCATGTACCAGCCGTTATACACCAGAGAATATACCACGCTGGCCATACCGAACTCATTGGGCCACAGGGCGTCCCAGATCCAGACGCCGGTGACGAAGTGGCAGACAAAGCGCAGCACAAAAGTAACTCCAATGCCCGCTGCCAGGGCCGCCCGGCGGTTCTTCACGACCTTATCCGCCAGGGCGGAAAAGCCGATGACCGTGTAGGCCGCGATATAATCCAGAAAAATGATCCCCAGCGCCATGATAAAACTGGAGGCGTAGCGCACATTGTCCAGGCCCAGCATCAGCTGCAGAACGCTGTATACAAACGCCGTCACAGCACCCCATTTCCAACCGTAGCGGTGGCTGGCGATCACAAGGGGCAGCATGCTCACGATGGTCACGCCGCCGCCCATGGGCATATCGATCTTCACCAGGCTCAGAACCGTGGCCACGGCAATGAGCATGGCGCTCTCCACAAGCTTCCGGGTGCGGATGTTTTTCATAACGCAGTCTCCTTATGTAGCAAAAATAAAACAACAAAAACCGCCGGTAAAGATACAATACCGGCGGCTGCAAAAACTGCGTTTCGTTTCCTACGCCGGCATTATCCGGATCAGGTATCAGGGTCCGCAGTCTCTGTTAACCGCATCTCAGCCGGGACAACCCAGCTCCCCTTTCAGTTGTTGCACTCATAGTATACCCAAAGCGAGTGCCTGTCAATTCATGTTTTGAAAAAATTTTTATTCGCCGTTTTTCGGCCCGAACAGCCAGGGCGGCATGCGCTTGAGCAGCAGCCGCATCAAGGGCAGTCCCAGCACAAACAGCACCACCGCTTCTCCCAGCCCCACCTGGAAGCCAAACAGGGCAAAGGCCGCGGAAAAGCCTGTCCCCGCCGGGGCTATGGTAGCCGCCAGCACCGCGCCCACAATGACCGCATTAAAGACCACCGGCGCAAGGCAGGCCAGAATACAGCTCAGCCAGCCCTTGCTTTTACGCCCCAGGGCCGCCGTGCACAGCGCCGCCAGAAGCGTGGCCAAGGATCCGAAAACAATATCCAGCAATCCCGCCGCGCTCATCAGATTGGCGATCAGGCAGCCCACAAACAGCCCCCCGGCAAATACAGGATCAAAAAAGGGCAGGATGCAAAGGCATTCCGAGATCCGGAACTGAATGGGCCCGTAGCTGATGGGCGCCAGCAGCATGGTCAGCGCCGCATAGGCCGCGCCGGCCACCGCCGCGTAGGCAATACGTTTTGTCTTTGTGCGTTTCATAAAATCCCCTCCGGGTATCCGCAGCCGCAGTATTCCTGGCGGTAAAGGCCGTATTCCTTGGAAAGCTGGATGGAGCGCAGATAGCCGTTTCTTTTCTTAAAATCTGACGGCAGCCACTTCACGCCGTACTTCTCCCCCATCGCCTCTCCAATACGGTTGATCAGGGGCGCATTTTTATGGGGCGACACGGTGAGGGTTGTTCCGAAATACGCATAGCCCTGCTCCGCCGCCAGCCGCGCCGTCTCCTCCAGGCGCAGGATAAAGCAGCGGGTGCAGCGCTCGCCCCCTTCGGGTGCATCCTCATAGCCCCGGGCCGCCGCTTCAAATTCCGCCCCCCGCCAGCCGGGCTCCAAAAGCTTCACCACATGCTTCACCGGAAGCTTTTCCAAAAGCTCCTTCAGCGCAGCCAGCCGCTTTTCATATTCCGCCTCCGGCCGGATGTTGGGATTGTAAAACAACAGCGTCACATCGAAATGCTCCGTCAGATACTCCAGCACATAGCTGGAGCAGGGGCCGCAGCAGCCCTGAAGCAGCAGCCGGGGCGCCTCCGCCAGGGATTCGATCACCGTATCCAGTTGTTTCTGATAATTAATCTTGTTCACCAGCACATCATAGCACAGCCGGCCCAAAAATGAAAGACTTCTATTGACATTTTCCGCCCCGCCAGATATAGTTATTAAAAACTCTGCGAGGTACAAGATATGGAAAGACGCAGTAAGATCAATTACTATCTCGATATTGCCGACAACGTCCGGGAGCGGGCCACCTGTCTGCGCCGCACCTACGGTGCCATCGTGGTGAAAAACGATGAGATCCTCTCCACCGGCTACAACGGCGCCCCCCGGGGCCGCCAGAACTGCTCGGACCGGGGCTTCTGCCGCCGGGAAGAGCTGAACATCCCCTCCGGCGAACGCTATGAGCTCTGCCGCAGCGTCCACGCCGAGGCCAACGCCATCATCTCCGCCTCCCGCCGGGACATGATCGGCGCCACCCTGTATCTGGCCGGCCGTCAGGGCATGGACGGCGAGATCCTGGCCACCGCCACCCCCTGCTCCATGTGCCGCCGGCTCATCATCAACGCCGGCATCGAAACCGTCATCGCCCGCACCGGCCCGGACACCTACGACATCACCCCCGTCCAGAGCTGGATCGACGAGGACGACACCCTCTGACACCTACAGTTTTCTAAAAAAGACATGGGGCTGCATTGCAGCTCCATGTCTTTTTAAATGCCCATCGGATAAATATCCGGTGGGCACCCTCGCGACTCGCTATCTCTTTTTTGATGCCGCACAACACGTATAAATTGCGTTGCACTCCCGCGGCAAAAAGCATAAATGCCAATTACTCTGTGTGTATAGCGGTCGGCAAGGTTATTACATCCGGCATCCTGTCATGTCCACCAGCAGCCTCATATCCCGCCTGAAACGCAGTACGCGCCACGCGAAAGATGGCCTCTGATGCCCTGTCATATATACTGCTTTCAAGATACGCTTCAAATGCTTTTTCAAAGTCTTGGGCGCCCAAAGTAATCACCTCAAGACGCATTATAACACCAAAACAGAATTAAAACAATATATTATGGTGTTTTTCCGCACTTTTAGTTTGTCTATTTTCCCGCGCCTTTTCGGTAAACTACATATCGAGAGGAGGCGCTCCATGAACAGCAAACATCAAGACACGTATGTTCGCATTGGCCTGAACATCCTTTATTACCGGAAGCAGAAAGGCATTACTCAGCAAATGCTTGCAGAAATGTGTTCCTATAGTAAGAATCACATTCAAAAAATCGAGACCGCCGTCACCTCTCCCAGTGTGGATGCCTTACTGGACATTGCAGACGCCTTAGACATCCCGCCTGCTAAATTATTTGAAATCCGCTGATTGTAAATGATAAAAGACACCGCCTTTGACAGGCGGTGTCTTTCTTGCTTTTCCGTGTGCGATCAGTCGCTCACATAGGGCAGCAGAGCGATCTGGCGGGCGCGCTTGATAGCTTCCGTCAGCTGGCGCTGATGCATGGCGCAGGTACCGGTGGTCCGGCGGGGCAGGATCTTGCTGCGCTCGGACATGAACTTGCGCAGACGAGCGGTGTCCTTATAGTCGATGTGGGTAGCCTTATCGACGCAGAACTGGCAAACTTTTCTGCGCTTGTGGCCCTTGCCCTTATTATCACGATCGTAAGCCATGTATAATCTTCCTTCCTAAAAAATCAGAACGGCAGTTCGCCGTCGCCATCGTCCAACTCCGCAAAGGCGCTGCCGCCGCGGGCGGCTTCCTGGTAGCCGGCAGGCGCGGAGGGCGCGGCGCCGGAATCCCGGGACTTTTTGCTTTCGCAGAAATAGACGTTGTCCACCACGACCTCGGCCGAACGGCGCTTGTTGCCGTCCTTGTCGTTCCAGTCGCGGATCTGCAGCCGGCCGCTGACCGCAGCCATGTTGCCTTTTGCGAAGTATTTGGAGACAAACTCGCCGGTCTGCCGCCAGGCCACGCAGTCGATGAAATCGGTCTGCCGCTCGCCGCCGTCACGGGAAACAAAATCCCGTTCCACCGCCAGGGAGAACGAAGCCACCGCCGTGCCGCTGGACGTATAACGCAGCTCGGGGTCACGAGTGAGTCTGCCCATGAGAGTGATGTGGTTAAGCATCGTTTAATCTCTCCTTCGGTCAGTCGCAGCGCAGGGTGATGAGGCTGCGCATGATGCCGTCGGTAATGCCGAGAACACGGTCCAGCTCCGCAGGGAAGTCGGGCGTGCAGGTGAACTTGAGGAGAATGTAATAACCCTCGGCGATATAGTTGATTTCATAGGCGAGCTTCTGCTTGCCCATCTCCACCATCTCGTCAAGCGTGCCATTCGCTTCCACAAGGCCCTTGAACTTCTCGATAACGGCCGTTCTGGCCTCATCATCCAGGTTAGGATTGATGATGTACATGCATTCGTACTTTTCGCTGATCTTTGCCACTTGAGCACCTCCTTCTGGTCTATTGGCCCCCGATTTTCCTCGGGAGCAAGGAAATTGACCTGCCTCTTTCGAGCCAAGCTTTATTATTATACATTTCTTTTCCTCAAAGTCAAGTTTTTTCTGCCTTCAAATCCCTGAATTTTCACCGCCCCGCCGGAGCGGCGCAACAAAAGCTCAACAATTGTTGAAAAAAGTTCTTGTGCTATGCCGCTGTCCATGATAAACTACTTAAAAAATTTTAATTTCCCAGGAGTTCTTATGCTTTTCAAATTCAACCCCAAAGAGAAATTCGATTTTTCCTTCAAGCCCATCAAACCCCGCTGGTATCTGATGCTGGTGGAATGGGTCGGCACCCTGGCCCTGTGCAATCCTCTTTGTGCCACCGTGAAAAAGATCAACTGTCAGGGGCTCAAGCCCCCCTATCTGATGCTGGCCACCCATGCCAGCTTCCGGGACTTTCCCATGGCCGTGATGGCCATGTTCCCCCACCGCAGCCACTGGGTCATCACCGTGGAGGAATTCGCCGGCCGGGAGTGGCTGATGCGCAGCATCGGCGGCATCGGCAAGCGCAAGTTCACCCAGCAGCTGTCCATGGTGCGCCATGTCATGACGGTGCTGAAAAAATACAAGCTCATCTGCTCCATCTACCCGGAAGCCCGCTTCTCTCTGGTGGGCATCAACGAAAAGCTCGACGGCGCCCTGGGCAAGCTGGCCAAGCAGTGCCAGGTGCCGGTGGTGGTCTATCTGCAGCACGGCAACTTCCTTCAGTCCCCCCAGTGGTGCAAGCGGCCCCACCGCTTCGTGCGCAGCCATGGCGAATTCATCCAGGTGGTCACCCGGGAGGAAGCGATGGAACTCCCCGCCGCCGAGATCCAGAAGCGCATTGAAGACATCTTTGTATACGACGATTACGCCTGGCAGAAGGAAAACAACATCCGCATCACCAGCCGCTACCGGGCCCACAACATCCACCGGGTTTTGTATCAGTGCCCCGTCTGCGGCAAGGAATACAGCATGGACAGCCACCACACCGAGCTCTGGTGCACCGAATGCTGCGCCCACTGGCGCATGGATGAATACGGCCAGCTGGAGCGTCTGGACGGCGAAACGCCCTTCTGCCACGTACCGGACTGGTATCGCTGGCAGCGGGAAAATGTACGCCGGGAAGTCTATGAAGGCCGCTACTGCTTCGAGGACGAAGCCCGCCTGGAGATCCTCACCTCCAGCCGTTACAAATTCAAGGACATCGGCACCGTCCGCCTGCGCCACGACTATGACGGCTTCACCGTTACCGGCACGCTCACTGACGGCTCGGAATTCTCCCTGCACCGCAGTCCTCAGAGCATGATGAGCTGCCACATCGAATATGACTTCAAGGGCCGGGGCGACGCGCTGGATCTGGCCACCGCCGACGACACCTACTGGCTCTATCCCCTGAACGCTGTCAACCCGCTCACCAAGCTGCACTTTGCCACCGAGGCCCTGCACGAATATACGCTGGAACAAAAGGCCGCTCTGGACGCATAAAAAAACAGCCGCTCCCTCCGGAGCGGCTGTTTGAGTCTGTCAAAGAAGCAGGTATATCGCAGCGAAGCCCGGGCAGGGCGAGCCGCCCGGCGGGGCCGGGCGCAAATCCGCGGGGCCTTGGGCCCCAAGGATTATGCCGGCCGAATTCACTTCGGCCGAGCAGATCAAATCCAGCTTGAAAAAAGCCCGCATACGGGCTTTTTTGATAAGCTGAAACAGCCGCTCCCTCCGGAGCGGCTGTTTTTAACTTTTACAGTTTGGCGAACAGATCTTTCCACTGGGCAAAGGCATCCCGGAAGGCGTTGCGGCTCACTTCCCGCTTGGCCCGCTCTTCCTTGTAGAGGCCCAGGATAAAGTCCCGCTCGGCCAGCTTGATCCAGCTGCGATAGCAGGTAACGCTGTCGTCCTCGCCGTCGCCGATGACCTTCCAGATCACGTCCACTTCGCCGGCCAGTGCATCGGAATCTTCCGCGCCCCACCATTTGAAGATGTAATCCAGACCCACCAGGCCCTCAAAACCTTCCTTCTGCAGGCCGGGGAAGGCGCCGGGGTCTTCGGAATAGGCCACGTCCCAGTTCTTCAGGCCCTTGCCGGTGTTTTCCAGCCAGATGTCGCGCACCCGATCCGCCAGCTTGTCCGCACAGAGCTGCCAGGCCCATTCGGCGCTGGTCTTTTCCAAAACATTACCGATCAGCATAGTATATCTCCTTTCGCATTTTCAAGAGCGCCCCGCGCTGCGGGGCGCTTAACTTGTTGATCTCAGGCGTTTTCCGCCTCTTTGGCGTAAAGCTCCTTCTTCAGCTCCAGGTTCACAAAGCGATCCTTGGCCGCCTCTTCCGCCTTGGCGAACAGTTCCTCGGCGCGGTCGGGGAAGGCACGGGTCAGGGAGGAGTAGCGGGCCTCGTTCATCAGGAAGTCACGATAGGAGCCGGTGGGCGCCTTGCTGTCGATGATGAAGGGGTTCTTGCCTTCGGCCAGCAGGGCGGGATTGTAGCGGAACAGGTTCCAGTAGCCGCAGTCCACAGCCTTGCGCATCTCGGCCTGGCAGTTGGTCATACCGCCCTTGATGGAGTGCATCTCGCAGGGGGCGTAGCCGATGATGAGGGAGGGGCCGGGATAGGC
>CAZSAX010000071.1:0-10360 GCA_964605075.1 uncultured Oscillospiraceae bacterium | reverse complement strand
ATAACAAAAGATAGTAGACACGCTTTTGTGTGTCTACTATCTTTTTACCACTTCATGGTCGGGGAGCTTTTTGATGTCTTTTTTCGCTTATTCGCCGTCCCATTCCAGCGGCTCGGCGGGCCCGCCGTTTTTGGCCGGGGCCTCCGCGGCGTACTGGGCCTCCTTGATGGCAAGGCGGCGGTTGGTGGCCTGGCCCAGGAGGGTGTAGATTACGGACATGAGGGGGATGAAGAAGATGATGCCCATGATGCCGAAGAGCTTGCCGCCCAGAACCACGGCGATCAGCGTCCACAGCGGCGGCAGACCCACGGAGTTGCCCACCACATGGGGATAAATGAACTGGTTTTCGCAGAACTGGGTGACCAGATAGGCGATGATGCAAACCAGCACTTTATCCGGCCGCACCAGCAGGGTCAGCAGCACCGCAATGGCAAAGGAGGTATAGGCGCCCAAATACGGGATCAGCGCAAAAACACCGGTCAGAACGCCGATCAGCGGCGCATAGGGCAGGCCGCAGATGGTGAACACCAGGAAAATCAATACACCGAGGATCACCGCCTCCAGGCACTGACCGGACAGGAAGTTGGAGAAGGTGTCCCGGGTAAGAACATAGATGCGGTGCAGCTCCTCCGCCTGATCTTTGCGCAGATAGGCATAGGCCAGCTTTTTGCACTGGCGGCTGAGGGGGCCCTTCATAAGCAGCATATAGATACAGATCACGATGGCGAACACAAAGGTGACCACCGCGCCAGCCGTCGACGCCGCCACGCCCACGACGGAGTTGACAATATCGCCGATCTGGTCATGGATATTCGTCAGCAGCTTGCCGGTACCGAAATTGGGGAAGATATCCGTGATGGTGTAGCCGTTGAATTCATAGTCGTTGATGATTCCCATGATCTCCGGCAGCCGGTTCTGCAGCAGCAGATACACGCTCTCCAGGGATTCCACCAGTTCGGGGATGGCCATGGAAAAGACAAACACCAATACCGCCAGAATGCAGATCAGCGTCAGAAACAGGCTGATGGCATGAAGCGCCTTTTCTTTCAGCGGCTTTTTGGCCTTGCGGGTGATGCGGCGGATAAGCCCTTCAAAGCCCCGCATGGGCACATTCAGCACAAAGGCCAGCACCAGCGCCACCACCACCGGCAGCACCAGATCCACAACCTTTTTCATAAATCCGACCACACTGGAGATGTTCATCAGCGCCGCATACAGCGCCACGCCGAAGGCCACCAGGATCAGATTTTGCGGCAATTTCTTTTTCACGAAACAACCTCGCTTTTTCTTTTCACGCCGCCTGCCGCGGCAAAAACGGACTTTTTAGGCAGTATACACCATCCGCGCCCATTCGGCAAGCTTTTGCCCCCAAGGGCAGCAAAAGCGCCCGCAGCCACCGGGCCGCGGGCGCTTTGCCAGCCATTCAGGCGTACTTCTCCACCAGGGCCACGATGGCGTCCAGGGTCTCGAAGTTCTGGGGCAGGATCTCCCGGGAGGGGATGTCGATGTCCAGAATGTCGTTGAGCTCGTTGACCATAGCCACCACGGCGAAGGAGTCAACGATGCTGTCGGAGATCAGATTGACCTCGTTTTCAAAATCCACATCAGGAACCACGTCCATCAGGATCTCAAGAACTCTTTCTCTCATACCATTTGTCCTCCAAAAATTATTTTTAAAATTTAATTACTTGCTTTTGCGGCCGGCCTCCGATGCCACCAGCTGCTTTTCCACTTCCAGGATGCCGCGGTCCCGCTCCTTGATGCGCTTGGCCGGACAGCCCACATAAACGCCCCAGGGCTCGCAGTCCCGGGAGATCATGCTCATGGCGCCGAAGGAGCAGCCCTCACCGATGTGCACGCCGGGCAGCACCACGCAGTGGGTGGCGATGAGCACATGCTTGTCCAGAATGACGGGCTCTTCCGTCAGGTTCCGGAAGCGGGGCGGCACAGTGGGATTCTGCATGTAGGGGCCGATGTAGTCATCGGTGATGCCATAGAAGGAGCAATGGGACGAAATGCCGCAGTAATCGGCGATGCGGATCTCGCTTTTGCCGGAATACAGCTCGCAGTTGGAGCTGATGTGGACATGGCTGCCAATGGTGACGGTGCCGTTGAGAACGGTGAAGTCGTCAATGATGACGTCGTCGCCGATGGACACCTGATCCGTATGGTAGATCTTGCAGGTCTTGCAGATCAGCACCCGCTTGCCCAGGTGCTTGAAGCCCATTTCCCGCAGTTCGCGGTTGGAAAAATATGCGATATCCATAAAAAACCTCCCGTTGGTTTTTATTCTTTTCGCAGTGCAGGGGTGTTCAGCGGATCCAGGCCGATGTGGCCCCGGGCCAGGTGGGGGCCCTTTTCCGCGGAGTAAAGCACCACCGCCGGCACATCCCGGCTCAGAAGGAAGGCAAAGCCCTCGTTGATGGAGTAAGCGCCGGTGCGGCAGAATGCCAGCACATCCCCCAGCGCCGGCGCCGGCATCTCTGCCGCCCGGACAAGCACATCGTTGGGGGTGCAGAGGCTGCCCACGATGCACCAGGTCTCCGCTTCCCCGCCCGTGCCGCTGAGATTTCGGATCTCCGGCACCTGGGTGCCTTTCATCTGGCCGTCGTAGTTCATCTGGTGCAGGCCGCCGTCCACCACGGCATAATTATAGCCGCAATTGTTTTTTTTGTCCATGACGGTGACAAGATAGGTGCCGCAGGTGGCGCTGTAGAAGCGGCCCATCTCCACCGTAAGCTCAAATTTTTCCCCAAAAGCCCGCAGCAGCGGCGCCGCCTCCCGCAGCAGCGCTTCCTCCGCCTCGTCGGGGTTTTGACCAAAATAGTCGATCCAGAGGCCGGGGCCATATTCCATACGGCTCAGCTTCAGGCCGCACTCCGCCTGGATCCGGTTCGCCAGAGCTTCCATTTTGTCCAGCTCCCGGCCGATGAGGGTGGGCCGCTTTTTCAGCGTGCCGGAGAAATAATGCAGGCCCACAAATTCGATGTGGGGGTACTTTTCCCGCTCCGCCGCGATCTGAACAATGATATCTTCGTCCATACCGAACTGGTTGTCGCTGGTCAGGCGCAGCAGCACCGGCACGGTCTTTCCGGCCGCTGCCGCGCTTTTTTCGATCCGCTCCACATGCAGGAGGCTCTCCGCCGTAAAGACTTCCACACCGTCTTCCATGGCCCGGTCGATGCATTCCCGGGTCTTGTTCACCCCGGAGAAGATGATGCGGTGCAGATCCGCGCCCGCGTTCTCGCAGACGGTCAGCTCGCCGGGAGAGCAGACTTCCAGCGCACCCAGGGTATCCGGCAGACAGGCCAGCAGAAAGGGATTGGCCTTCATGGAATAGCAAAGGCGTATCTTCTCCCCCAGCACGTCCTTCACCAGCGCCAGACGGGCCGCGAAGGCATCCTCGTCAAAAACATACAGGGGCGTTTTATATTCCTGCGCCAGGCGCAGCAGTTTTTCGTTATCCATAAGCTCTCCTTACAGCAGCGCTTTCAGCCCCGCCCGGTCGATCTTGCCGTTGGGGTTCAGGGGCAGCTCCTCCATCAGCACCAGGCGCTTGGGCAGCATATAGTCCGGCAGCTTGTCCGCCAACGCTTCGTTCAGCTCTTTCACCTTCAGTTCCGGCCTGGTCGTGCTGGCAAACACGGTGATCCGCTCCCGCCGGGCGTCGTAAAGGCAGCAGACCCGGACGATAAAGTCCAGCGAACTCACCGCCGCCTCGATCTCTCCCAGCTCAATGCGGTAGCCCTTGTATTTGATCATCCCGTCGTCCCGGGACATATACACAAGCCTCCCGTCCTCGTCGTAACGGGCCCAGTCCCCGGTGCGCAGCACCCGGCACAGTTCCCCATCGATCTCCATTTCGCAGAAGGTCTCCGCGGTTTTTTCCGGGTTGCCGAAGTATTCATCCGCCAGAGCCTCCGATACCACCAGGATCTCCCCGGTGCCGTCCCCGGAGATTTTCCCGTCCTTGCCCAGATAAATGCGGCTGTTGGACAGCGGCGCGCCGATGGGCAGGGCCTCCGGCGTAGGCACGCCTTTGGGAATACGGTAATAACAGCATATCCCTGCCAGCTCCGAAGAGCCATAGAGATTCACATAGTCCAGCTCCGGCAGGGCCTGCCGCCAGCCTTCCAGGTCCTTGGAGGGGAATACCTCCCCCACGAAATAGACCCGCCGCAGCGTTTCCGGCATCACATCCCGGAAGGTCCGCAGCCTTGCCACGATGGCCAGGGCCGAGGGCACCCAGGAAATGAAGGTGATCTTCCGCTCGTTCAGGTATTCCATCAGCTGGGCCGGGAAAGAAAAGAGTTGGGAGGGAATGATCTCCAGCTTGGCCCCGCAGGCCAGCATCAGATACAGATCCTTGGCCGCAGCGTCCGCGCTGAAGGGCGACTGGTTGCCGATGATCTCCTCGGCTCTGAAGTCAAATTCCTTCACATAGGCCTCGATAAAATCCACCATGGCGCCGTGGCTTTTGCGGATGCCCTTGGGCTCGCCGGTGGAGCCGGAGGTGTAGATGAGGTAAAGGGTGTCCTTGCCGTCAATGGACACGTCCGGACGCCCGTCACAGCCGGGCAGGGTCTTGTGGTCATAGAAAAAGTACTCACAGCCTTCTTCCGCCCCCCGGTAGTCCCCTTCGTCCGAGCCGATAAGAAACTTCACGCCGGCATTTTTTATGATTTTTTTGTTCTTTTCCTCCGGAACCAGCGGGTTGAGCGGCACATAATAACAGCCCGCTGCCGCCACGCCCAGCATGGCCGCCACCACGTTCAGAGTCCGCCCGGCATACACGCCCACCGGCGCCTTTTCCAGCCCCCGGGCCCGCAGCCGACAGGCCACCGCATAGGCCTGCTTCCGCAGTTCCCGGAAGCAGATACTCTCCCGTTCGTCTGCCACCGCGGTTTTTTCCGGCATTTCCCGGGCCATCCGCTCCAGGTAATCCACGATATTGGCCGTTTTTCTCACCCCTTGATGAGCATTCTTTTCCCGTATTATCCGTTAATTGCACAACAATGTCAAGCCGGCACCGACATATTTTGTTCACAAAAAATTCAAATTTAAGTGAAGATAGTGTTGAAATATTATCAAAAATAGAGTATTCTATACGTTGTGTGACCATGCATATTTCTCCCTGTCGGTCACCCATTTACTGCATCCTTGCGAAATGAGGTCGTACACTGTGAAAAAACGTCTTATCCTTCTTGCCCTGTTCGTGTTCCTGCTGGCGATTCTGGCCGGCTGCGAAAGCGTATCCATCTCCCTGAATCGACCGGAGCCCCAGAGCTATGTCTTTGACATCGTGTATGACAGCACGCAGGGCAACGCCTACAGCGAAAGCAAGGACGGCTATTACAACGAAGGCGAGACCATCACCGCCCATGCCGTGGGCGCGGAAGGCATGGACTTCCTGTGCTGGTCCGTGGGCGGCTATGTGGCCGACGGCGGCACCGACATCAGCCATGATCCGGACTATACCTTCGACATCAGCGGCGACACCTGGCTCTATGCCAACTTCAAGAACGAAGATCAGGCCATCGTTTACTATCACGCCAACGGCGGCACCGTAACCGAAACCGGCGGGGACCTGTACAAGCAGGAATTCTCCCTGGCGTACTATATCTACCCCAACGCGCTGGCCGAAATGGGCTATTTTGAGCGCGAGGGCTATACCCTCATCGAGTACAACACCCAGCCCGACGGCAGCGGCGAGCCCATCAACCTGGGCGGCAAGGTCTTTGTGGACACCGGCCGCATCATCGACCTCTACTGCATCTGGAGCAAGCAGACCGACCCCAGCTTCTTCACCTTCGAGTACAACGACTACTACGGCGGCTGGTTCATCACCTCCTACCGCGGCAGCGAGGAAGACCTGAGCCTGCCCGCGTACTATCAGGGCTATCCTGTGGTGGGCATTGCCGAGGGCGCTCTGTCCAACGCCAACATGAAGACCCTGGTCGTCCCCTCCACCGTGCGGGTGGTGCAGGATTATTCCTGCAACGACTGCCCCCTGCTGGAAAAGCTCTACATCTACGACTCTCTCGCCTACATTGCCGATGCCGGCTTTGACGGCTGCAGCATTTCCACCTACTGCTTCAACGCCGCCACCGCCCCCCGCTTCTCCACCTGGTTCAACAACCACACCAAGAAAGTGGAGATCCTGGTCAAGACCCAGCAGACCGCGGACAAGCCCCGCATCATCTGCGTGGGCGGCTCCAGCACCACCTACGCCGTGGACTGCGAATACATGGAAGAGCTCCTCAACGAGGACTACATGGTCATCAACTTCGGCACCAACGGCGCCAACCTCTGGAACATGACCTGCCAGTGGGTCATGAAGCACCTCAACGAAGGCGATATCGTCCTGCAGCTGCCCGAATACAGCGCCTGGCAGCTGGGCGGCGTGCTTTTCCGCTGGGAGACTTTCCGCTCCTTTGAAAGCTGCTACAACGCCTTCCGCTGGTTCAACGCCAGCTACTTCTACGATGTTCTGGACTGCTTCGGCGAGTTCCTGGAGTCCCGGGCTTCCATGGACCCCACCACGTACGAGGACTATAAATCCACCCTGGCTCCCAACGGCTACTACAACGACCAGGGCACGCTGAACGTCCACGTCCGGGGCAGCTCTGCCGACTTCCATCAGGGCCGCAGCGTCTATCTCTGCGGCGAGTGGCTGTATGACTACATGGAATACTACTGCAACTACTCCTACTATGCCATTGAATACTACGGCGGCACGCCGCTGATGAGCTGGACCCCCTTCAACTACAACGCCCTCACCAACTCCCCCGACGATCCCGCCATCGACGCCTTCCAGACCTATCTGGACGAGTCTCTGAACATCCCCATCATTTCCGATATCCACGAATACTTCTACACCGGCGATCACTTCTTCGATGACGACTATCACCTGTCCTACGAGTCCCGCCTGGGCTACACCGAACAGGTGGCCGCCGATCTCAACGCCTATTTCGCCGACCCCGAGGCCTACGCGAAATAAGAAAGAAAACCACTGGGAGGTAGAAATGTCTCCGTACATTCTTCTGATCATACTCTGCGGCATCTCCGCCGCTCTGCTGGCGCAGTGTTACTTTTCCCGCTGGTGGAGCAATCTGGGCACCTATGTGTGCCTGGTGTGGCTGGCCGCCGCCCTGCCCATTATGTACTTCAGCGACATGGATCGGGAACTCATCCTTCTGTTTTACCTCATTTCCGGCGCCATTGGCCTTATCTATCAGGCGGGAGGTAAGAAGAAATGACCTTTAACTCCTTTCAGTTTCTGATTTTCTTCCCCATCGTCACCCTGCTGTATTATCTGGTCCCCTTCCGTTACCGCTGGGCACTGCTGCTGGTCGCCAGCTACTACTTCTACATGAGCTGGAACCCCACGCTGGTGTTCCTGATCCTCTTCACCACCGTGGTCTCCTATGCCGCCGGTATCCTTTTGGAAAAATATGAGGACAAAAAGATCCGCAAAACCTGCCTGATCGCCACGCTGGCGGCCAGCCTTGGCGTTTTGTTCTTCTTCAAGTACTTTAACTTCCTCTCCCTTTCCATCACCGGCCTCCTGCAGGCCATCCGCCTGCCGGTGAACGATTTCACGCTGGACCTGCTGCTGCCCGTGGGCATCTCTTTCTATACGTTCCAGACCCTTTCTTACGTCATCGACGTTTACAACCGCAACATTCAGGCCGAGCACCACTTCGGCTACTACGCCCTGTTTGTGTCCTTCTTCCCCCAGCTGGTGGCCGGCCCCATTGAGCGGCCGGAAAATCTGCTGCCCCAGCTTCGAACGGAGCAGCATTTCAGCCACGAGGATTTCCGGGCCGGACTGCGGCACATTCTCGCCGGTTTCTTCAAAAAGGTCGTGGTGGCAGACACACTGGCCGCCTATGTCAACGCCGTGTACAACGATGCCGCCGCCACCGCTTCGGCGCCGGCCATCATCATCGCCACCGTCCTCTTCACCTTCCAGGTCTACTGCGATTTCTCCGGCTATACGGACATCGCCGTGGGCTGCGCCCGCATCATGGGCTACCGCCTGATGCAGAATTTCCGTCTACCCTTCTCCTCCCGGAGCATCCATGAGTTCTGGGAGCGCTGGCACATCAGCCTCACCAGCTGGTTCCGGGACTACATCTTCTATCCCCTGGCCATGAACAAGAAGATCACCCGCAGCGCCCGCAAGCTGAGCAAGAAGCTGAACAACCGAAACATCGGCATCATGCTGCCCCAGTGCTTCGCGCTGTTCATGACCTTCCTGCTCTCCGGCCTGTGGCACGGCGCTGCCTGGACCTTTGTCCTCTGGGGCGCCATGCACGGCATGTACCAGGTGGTGGAACGCCTCACCGAGAAAAAGCGCAAGGCCTTTTGGGAAAAACGCGGCGTGAGTCAGGACAACCGGCTTTTCGCCTTCTGGCAGATGGCCGTGACCTTTATCCTCTGCAACTTCGCGCTGATCTTCTTCCGTGCCAACTCCGTGGCGGATCTTGGTCTGCTGCTGAAGAATCTTTTCACCAACTGGCATTTTGCCGGCACCTTCGCCACCCTGGGCATGGACCTCAACGGCGCTCTCATCGCCATGGTTTCCATTTTCATGATGGTGATGCTGGACCGGCTCTATATCCAGCACCAGCCCATGCGCCAGCCCAAGGGCGGCGTCCTGGCCAAGGCCGAAGTCTGCGCCTTCCTCCTGATGGGGATCGTCTGCGCCTGGATGATGCTGCTGGCCGGCGACGGCGCTGCCGCCTTCATCTATTTCCAGTTCTGAGGAGGCGAACACAATGAAAAAAACAATCAAAGTGATCGCCGCCGTGCTGGCCGCCCTTTTTGTGGGCCTGTTTATCGTCGTACAGACCGTACTGCTGCTTCCCAAACAGTTTGACCAGGTCTACTTCGGCGAGCTGACCACCAAATACCAGCGTCTGCGCAATGTCCAGGGCTCCAAGGTCGTGGTCATCGGCGGCAGCTCCGTGGCCTTCGGCGTTGACAGCGCCATGATGGAAGAATATCTGGGCATGCCCGTGGTGAACTTCGGACTTTACGGCCCCCTGGGCACCACCATCATGATGGATCTGACCCGGGGCCACATCGGCGAAGGCGACATCATCATCCTGGCCCCCGAGACCGACGAGCAGACCATGAGCATGTACTTCAACGGCGAAGGCTTCTGGGAGTGCTGCGACTCCGACTTCACCATGCTCTTCAAGCTCCGGGGCGACAAGATCGGCGAAATGCTGGGCAGCTTCTGGGACTACGCCGCCAAGAAGCTGGACTTCTACCGCTACGGCAAGCCCCGGCCCAACGATGTCTATAACAGCGCCGCCTTCAACGAACGGGGCGACATGACCTACACCCGCGACCGGGTGGACATGGAGGACTGGTACGACACCGAAGTCCTCATTGACCTGGACACCACCATCATCGAGCAGGATTTCATCGACTACGTCAATGAGTATGTGGCCTACTGCGAGCGCCAGGGCGCCACGGTTTATATGTCTTTCCCGCCCATGAACATTCTGGCCGTGGAGCAGGATTATGAACAGCGTCTTGCCTACGCCACCTTCCTGCGGGAAAACTTCGACTGTGAGCTCATCTCCAACATTGACGACTACATCCTCTACCCCGGCTACTTCTACGACACCAACTACCACGTCAACGACCGGGGCGTTTCCGTTCACACCGCCAACCTCACCCAGGATATCCTCAACGTCCTGGGCCGTCCCGCACCGGTCGGCATCACCCTGGCCCCGCCGCTGACCCGGGAAAACCCCACCTCCCTGGAACCCAGCTATGACCCGGCCAGCAACGAGCCGGTCGTTGAGGAACCCGGGACGGACACGGAGACCGAAACGGAATCCGCAGCTGCCGCCGTACCGGAAACGAAAGGCTCCAGCCGGGACGCCGCCATGTTTGTCACCGAAACCGTGGACAGCGGCCTGCGCATCACCGGCACCACCGAGGCCGGCAAAGCTGCCACAGAGCTGGAAGTCCCCTGGGAGATCGGCGGCGTAAAAGTCACGGAGATCGGCCCCAACGCCTTCTACGGCTGCCAGAATCTCACCACCATCGTGATCCAGGGCAATATCCAGCGCATCCTCAACAACGCCTTTGACGGCGCCCCGCTGCTCACCAGCATCCAGATCCAGACCGAGGGCTACAACATTCTCGTCCCCGGCAAGGACCTGTTTGAAAATGTTCCCAGCCGCTGCAAGGTGCAGGTCACCAAAGAATACTACGGCTCCTTCATCGCCGATTACTTCTGGGGCAACTACCTGGACCGCATTCAGCGCATCGACTAAAGCTCATACAGCAAAAGCGTCTGCCTCAGGCAGACGCTTTTTGTCCGCTTGTCAAAAAA
>CAZSAX010000070.1:0-10632 GCA_964605075.1 uncultured Oscillospiraceae bacterium | reverse complement strand
CTCACTTCCTTCCTGTCAATCGCAGAAAATCCCGCAATAACTTATTTTCCATCTTCATCCGGTTGATCTCATATGCCTGCTCGGCAACCACGTCTCTTGGCAGTGAATCTTTACGCGGACAGCCTTTAGGCCGTGGCATTATTCCGGCCGCTATCTTCTCTTCTTTACGACGCTCCCGGGCAAGCAGTTGCTTCACGACATACTTGTCCCTTAACCCAAAGTGTTCTGCTATTTCTCGCTTTGTTTTCCCCGCCGCCACCATTGCGCGTATCTCCGGAAGCAACACTTGCACATGCGTATACTTTTCTCTGGACATAATTCTACCCCCTGATGTAGTACTTTCATTTTCCTACATCAGGGGGTTCTTTGTCTATTGTCCGTTTTTACTGGACCTGTTCAGACGCTTCAAGGGTGTTTTCCATCTCAGAAACCAAAGTAATTGACGGCATTGCGCCAGCAGATATCTTCCACCATGGCGCCGAGGCTTTTCATGTCGTCGGGATATTCGCCCCGTTCCACCAGCGCCCCCAGCTTTTCGCAGAGTATGCGCCGGAAATACTCATGCCGGGCAAAGGAGGTAAAGCTCCTGGAATCTGTCAGCATACCCACCGAGCCGGACAGAAGCCCAGTTTCCATGAGATTATCGATCTGGGCAGAAATACCCCGAATGTGGTCCAGGAGCCACCAGGCTGCGCCGTACTGCACCTTCGCGCCGTTGGAAGCAAAGTTTACAGCCATGGTGGCCAGCATCTCGCTCTCCGCCGGATTCAGGTTATACAGAATCGTTTTCGGCAGCTTGTTCTCCCCTTCCAGGTCGCTCAAAAATGCGCCAAGGAGGAAGGGATCCGTGCATTCGCCGATGCTGTCGCCACCGGCATCCGGGCCAAAGGAAGCCAGAAGCTTGGGCGAATTGTTGCGGATGGGGCCCAGATGAAGCTGCATGGTCAGGCCGCGCTTTTCATATTTGCCGGCAAGGAAGCGAAGCAGCTCGCCCTGATAAGCGGCAATCTCATCTGCCGTCAAAGTTTCTCCGGAAAGCGCCTTTTGCATCACCGCCTCCGGATCGCCATGACCGTAGCGGAAATGAATAAAGCCGTGATCGGTGACCCGGCAGCCGGTGCCGCAGAAGAATTCCAGAGCCTTTGTAAGGGCTTTGCACAGGCTCTTCCAGTCGTAAACATCGCCATAACGCTCAGAAAGCTGCGCCAGTGCCGTCGTCCAGGATGGCTGATCAATGTTCAAAAAACGGTCCGGGCGGAATGAGGGCAGTGTTTTAAAGGGCATATCCTCCCCCGCCAGCTTCCGATGCCATTGCAGATCATCCGCAGGGTCATCTGTGGTGCAAAGCACCTTCACCTGCATCTTATCCAGCAGCGAAACGGCATCGTAGCCATCCCCTTTCAGCATCCGGCAGGTCTTGTCCCAGATTTCCCTGGCCGTCTCTTCCGTAAGAGGGGTTTCAATGCCAAAGTAACGCTGCAGCTCCAGATGGGCCCAGTGATACACCGGGCTTCCGATCAGCCGGGGCAGAATCTGAGCGAAGTGAAAAAACTTCTCATAATCCGGCACCGGGCCGGTGATGTACTCTTCCTCCACCCCGCACACGCGCATGCAGCGCCATTTGTAATGGTCACCCTCCAGCCAGATCTGGGCCAGATTCTCGTAGCGGCGGCGGTTATAAATATCTTTCGGAGAAAGATGATTGTGGTAGTCGATGATGGGACAGGCTTCCGCATGTTCATGAAACAGCGTCCGGGCCGTCTCCGTGGTCAGGAGGAAATCCTCATTCATAAACGCTTTCATATCAGAACTTCTCCCGGTTGATCCAAAGTCCCAGCGCGGGATTGGGAATGAAGTAGATCTCTTCCCCATCCGGCAGGGTGTTGTATCCGTACTGCAGCTTTTCCGGGTCATAACGGCGGGCCATTTCATCATAATCCGCCGCCTGGAAGCCAACACCTTCCACTTCCTCTTTGGCGATGCTCTTCACCGCATAGGTAATGGTGAAACGGCCATCCGAGGAGCCATGGATCAGGTGCGCCGCAGCGCCCATATTGTCCCGCAGATCCTGGTTCTGCGGCTTTTCAAACTGTTCCAGGGTGTTGATGCGGCCTCTATAGCCATACTTGCGGATAAGCTTGTCCACCGCCGGATCTTCCCCAAAGCGTTCCACCCCCGGAGCAAGAACGATCAGCTCACCGCCATCGGCAATCGCCATGCGGGTGCGGTACACCGATTTATTGCCCAGCCAGGTGCTCTTAAACTCCGCAGGATCCAGATAGACAACACATTTTTTGATGCCGGTCTCTACAAAATCGATGTTCTTCTCCTGTGCAAGCTCAATAGCCGCCTCCAGCACCTTTCGGGTATCACCGATAAAAAGGCCATGGGTTCGGATGTCCCCCCCCGGCGCGGTGCAAACCGTCAGGATGAACAGAATGGGGCGTCCTTTGAGATAATGCTCCATGCCATAGTCAAAGATTTTTCGCACAGGGGTGTGATCTTTGCCCATCATGCGCTCCATGCCGTACACAGCGCCCACCATATGGCTTTTGTTGATCATGTCGCTGCCGCCCACGCCAACGAAAAGATTCTTTGCATGGTTGGCCATGCCAATGACCTCGTGAGGCACTACCTGGCCCGGAGAAAGAATGAGGTCGTAGCTCTCATCCATTACCCGGCGGTTGATCTCCACGCTCACCGGGTCATGCCAAAGGCCTTCCGTGATCTCCTCCAGATATTCCGCCGGCACTTCCCCCAGGCGCATCACATCCGTGCGCCAGTTGTGGGGAATGAACTTTTCAAAAGGAATATCCCCAAACATGTGACCGGCCTCTTCCTCTGTGACAGGCACATGCGTGCCCAGCGCCGGAAGAATATCCACCTGGCAGCCCTGTTCCGTCAGCGCGTGGTAATAAACGTTGGTAATATAGCCGGCGTTGGAATGAAAGCGGGTATAATCCGGCGGGATAATGAGGGCTATTTTCACTTCACGCCCTTCCAGACTTTTCAAAAGCGCCGTTCTGATCTCTTCCTGGCTCAGACCAAGCTCACTGTTGGCGTAATAGAACTGTTCCATATCCCGTCCTCAAACGCCGCTGTAGGCGGAGAAGCCGCCGTCCACGGGGATAACGATACCGGTGACAAAGCTGGCCGCTTTCTCGTCCACCAGGAACAGCAGGGCGCCCAGCAGTTCTTCCGGAGAGCCGAAACGCCCCATCGGTGTGGCCGCCAGTATCTTTCCGGTGCGGGCCGTGGGCGTGCCATCTTCATTCCAGAGAAGCCTGGCATTCTGGGCCGTGGAGAAGAAACCGGGGGCAATGGCGTTGACACGGATGCCCACCTTGCTGAAATGCACCGCCAGCCACTGCGTAAAATTGGAGATCGCCGCCTTGGCACCGGAATAGGCCGGGATCTTTGTCAGGGGCGTATAGGCGTTCATGGAGCTTACATTGATGATACTGCACCCCTCGCGGCCCAGCATGTCCCTGGCAAATGCCTGAGTCGGCAGGAGGGTTCCCACAAAGTTCAGGTTGAAGACAAATTCCATATCCTCATCCCCAAGGTCAAAGAAGCTTTTCGTGTCCGCATCCAGATCCCCCGGCTCAAAATATTCTTTGTCCGTGGTAGCCCGGGGATTGTTGCCGCCGGCGCCATTGATAAGGATATCACAGGGGCCAAGTTTGGCAAGCACTTCTTCATGGGCAGTTTTAACGCTCCCGGCGTCAGTCACATCCACGCCCACGGCAATGGCTTCGCCGCCCAGCGCTTCAATCTCTTTCACCACATCCTCTGCTTTGGAAACCGTTCGGTTGAGGATGGCAACACGGGCGCCGCAAACCGCCAGCGCCTTGGCAAACTCACGGCACAAAACACCGGCACCGCCGGTAACGACCGCAACTTTGTCTTTCAGATCGGGTTTGATGGAAAGTTCCATTTTTCATAAACCTCTTTTCTCAGATTCCGCAGAATTTTTCAATGCCCAGCGCCACGCCGTCGGCATCGCAGGAAGCTGTAATATAGTCCGCCGCCGCCTTGGCCTCAGCGCAGGCGTTTTCCATCGCCACACCAATGCCGGCATCCCGCAGCATAGATACATCGTTCAGACCATCGCCAAAGGCCAGGATCCTTTCCCGGGAAATTCCCAGATGCGCCCCCAACGCAAGCAGCGCCTCACCCTTATTGGCATGAGCCTGATTGATTTCAATATTGTCCGACACAGAACTGGATACACAAAGATTTTCAAACCGCCGGGGCAGCTCTTCCATGAGCCGCAGCCGGAGCGCCGGCTGATTGGTAAACAGCTGCACCTTTTGAACATCTTCCCCGCGCTCCGCCAGAAACGCTTTCAGTTCCGGCACAGGCTTCCGGAGTTCATGAAGCATTCTTACATAATGAGGGCTGGATACGAGCTCATCAATATGCAGCTTCAGTGCCGCTGTCATCCATGCCTCATCCTTTTGATAGCAATCATAGATAACAGGGAAATCATCCAAATATCGCATGATCTCGATGGCCTGAGCACAAGGCAGCTCCGATTGATAAATTAGCTCTCCGGAAGCCAGATCAAGGACCTGGGCGCCGTTGACCGTCAGCACATAACGCAGAAAAGGCAGCTCCCGGATAAACGCCGGCATGCCGCCATAAAAACGCCCAGTGGACGCAACAATATGGATCCCTGCTGCCGAGGCCCGTTCCAGAGCTTCCCGATTCCGGGCGGAAAGCTCCTTGTTGGTGTTAAGGAGCGTTCCGTCCAGATCCAGGGCGATAATCGCGATGGCCTCAGGCATTGTAAGTGCCGGCAGAGGTGCTGCCGCCGTGACCGGTCCAGTTGGTGTGGAAAACCTGATCCCGCGGCTGGTCAACACGCTTATAGGTATGCGCGCCGAAATAGTCCCGCTGCGCCTGCAGAAGGTTCGCAGGGAGACTGGCTGTGGTATAGCCGTCAAAATAATTCAGCGCAGAGCTGAACGCCGGCATGGGCACACCGATCTTAACCGCATAGGCCACCACTTCACGCCAGGCAGGCACAAGGTGCTTGATGGTTTCAGCAAAATAGTCGTCCAGAAGGAGATTTTCAAGCGCAGGATTTTTGTCGTAGGCATCCTTGATCTTCCCAAGGAACACACTGCGGATAATGCAGCCGCCGCGCCACATCAGCGCAATGCCGCCGTAATTTAGATTCCAGTTGTAAGTTTTGGCCGCCGTGGACATCAGCGTGTAGCCCTGGGCATAGGAAATGATTTTGCTTGCATAAAGCGCCTGCCGGATGCATTCGATAAAGGCCGCCTTATCCCCTTCAAAGACAGGGATATTCTTGGGGAACATTTTTTCCGCGTTTACACGCTCGTCTTTCATGGCGGAAAGGCAGCGGGCAAAGACCGCTTCCCCGATCAGCGTCAGAGGAACGCCCTCATCCAGTGCGGAAACCGCTGTCCATTTACCGGTCCCCTTCTGGCCGGCAGAGTCCAGAATATAATTTACGGTAGTCTCGCCGTTTTCGTCCTTATAGCCAAGGATGTCACGGGTGATTTCAATGAGGTAGCTGTCCAGCTCGGTCTCGTTCCAGGCGGCAAACACATCATGCATTTCATCCGCGCTCATGCCAAGACCATCCCGCATAAGCTGATAGGCCTCGCAAATAAGCTGCATGTCGCCGTATTCAATGCCGTTGTGTACCATTTTCACGAAATGACCCGCACCGTTTTCTCCCACCCAGTCGCAGCAGGGCGCGCCGTCATCCACTTTGGCACAAATAGCCTGGAAAATGGGCTTGATATAAGGCCAGGCCGCCTCGGAACCGCCGGGCATGAGGGAGGGGCCGTTCAGCGCACCCTCTTCCCCACCGGAAACACCGGAGCCAACATACAGAAGACCCCTGCTTTCCACATAAGCGGTGCGGCGGATGGTATCGGGAAAGTGGCTGTTGCCGCCGTCAATCAGAATGTCGCCTTCTTCCAGATACGGAAGCAGCTGTTCGATCAGCTCGTCCACCGCAGAGCCCGCCTTGACCATCATCATGATCTTCCGGGGCTTTTCCAGATTGGCCGCCAGTTCTTCCACGCTGTAGCAGCCGATGATATTCCTGCCGGCCGCCCGGCCTTCCACAAAGTTCTTTACCTTTTCGGTACTGCGGTTATACACCGCCACGGTGAAGCCCTTGGATTCCATATTCATGACCAGGTTCTCGCCCATAACGGCGAGTCCCACCAGGCCAATGTCTGCTTTCTTCATAAAAGCTTCCTCCTTAACGCTGCACCCGGGCATTGCCGGCATAGATATCCCAGATCTGCTTTTCATCGGCAGGTTCCGCATAGTCATTGAGAGAACTCGCCGCCAGCACGCCGCTGGCCCAGCCAAACCGCAGGCACTGCTCGGGCTCCCAGCCCTGAAGCAGACCGTAGAGCAGGCCGCCTGTGAAGCCGTCACCGCCGCCGATGCGATCCATCACCTGGATGGGCCGGGGCTCTTCCACGCACCACTTGCCGTCCGCCAGCAGCAGACCGCCCCAGAGATGCTCATTGGCGCTGATGACCTGGCGCAGGGTGGTGCCGTAGACCTTGGCGTTGGGGTACTTTTCCTTCACCTGGCCGATCATGGCCTTAAAGCTGTCGATTTTAGCGGAAAGATCCTTGCCGCCGGCCTCGGGGCCCTTGAAGCCCAGGCAGAGCTGGAAGTCCTCTTCGTTGCCCACAAGAATATCCGCCGCAGAGGCGATTTCATGGAACGCCGCCCGAAGCTCCTCTTCCCGGCCCTTCCAGAAGGTGGCCCGGTGATTCAGGTCAAAGCTCACCAGGGTGCCGTACTCCTTGGCGGCCTTGGCCACCGCCAGGCAGAACCTGGTGGTCTCCTCACTCATGGCGGCGATCAGGCCGGAAACATGGAGAATGCCCACGCCTTCCTGGCCGAAAATGCGCTCAATATCAAACTCATCGATGGAAAGCGTCCGGCCAACTTCCCCAGCCCGGTCGTTCCAGACCCGGGGCGCCCGCAGACCAAAGCCGGAATCGGCAATGTTGAACTGATGGCGATAGCCCCAGGGGCCGCCCTGATCCACTTCCGCGCCTTCAAAATTAATGTTACGGCTGCGAAGTTCGTTTTTAATGAACTGAGCAACGGGACTGCCCTTGACAAACTTGGTAAGAACCAGGCACTCCCGGCCCAGAGATGAAGCCACATTCAGAACATTGGACTCGGCGCTGGTGCACTGCATCATGAAATGCTTGCTGTTATGCACTGCCATACGGTTGTCCGGCGTGATGCGAACACCCATACTGGTGGGACAGGCAATGGCATAACGGCAGTTGGGGCGAAGATTCAGTTCCATGGCTGAAAATTCCTTTCCGTTCGTTTTATTTTTTATTTATCATACTGTAAGACTTAGGGAATTGCAATCGCAATTTAAAATTAAATCGCCGTCTATTTTGTTGCGATCTGTTTGCTGTCCTGGCGGAATTGTTTCGGCGTCTTCCCGATGTATTTCTTAAAAATCTTGGTAAAATAGTTTACATCCGGGATTCCGCAATGCTGCGCTATGGTCTGGATCTGAAGCCTTGTGCTGCTCAAAAGCTGCAGTGCCAGCCGCACTCTTTTCTGACTGACATAATCCGTGATGGTCTGCCCGGTTTCTTTTTTAAATAAAGCCGAAAGATAACTGGCGTTAATATTCTGGGCCTCTGCCAATGATTTCAGACCGAGATCCGCACTGAGGTCGGCATCAATTTGTATGATCGCTTTCTGCACCGGTGGAGAATAATCTTTCGTGGAATGCCTCTTGACCAAACGGCAGTAACCGCGGTATATCTCATTCATGAGTTCCAGCCCCGCACTCGCGGATTTGATTTCCTCGATCCTCCTGGCGAACTCTGATGATGTGCTGTCCAGATACAGCGGATGGACACCGCCCTGCTCCGCCGCCTTGCGCATAAGCGTGTTCATTATAATAGCATAGTTTTTCAGGTTTCGCACCGGATCGGCCAGCCGCCGTTCAAAGGAAAGCCTGGAGAACGCAGACATCAGCATATCCGCTTTGTGTGTCTGCCCCTGGGTCACAGCCTGCATAAGTTCATTTTCATAGGCATAGCGGGCCTCCATCTGCTCCATGCTCTCCATCAGTTCTACCGCGCTTATTTTCCGTTCCGGCTCGCGGAAAAGAGCTTCCGTCTCCGCACCATTCAGTTCCTGATTGATGTCCTCCATGGTGTAGTTGTCGCCGCCGCCCCAGATGCGCTCACAAAAGGTCTCAAGAGGCGCGAAAATAATGTTGCTTTCAGTAATGACCGGAACCGAAGTGTAATAATTGTCTATTACATGAAATTTCTGCGCAGGAATGCCGGTGCGTTCCGCCTGCTCCAGCAGTTGTTCATGGCTCAATTCCATTGACAGATAGGGCCCGATCGCAAGAAGTGTTTTGTTCTTTCTCTCCGGAAGAAGAAGGATCAGATAGCTGCACAGGAAGGGATCTGTAATGCAGTAGACGGTTTTCTCCTGAATCTGCTCTCCGAAAATCGCCCAGCTCAGACCATGATCCCGGTCGATTCCAAGCTGACGGCGCAGCCCCATATCCACCTCATGATAACTGCTGTTCTGCGCATCCAGTTCCAGAACACGAAGATGATTCTTCTGGAATATGTCCCGCAAAAAGCCTAGTTCCATCGCATAAGCCATAGGCACGCTCCAAATAGTAACAAATTGTTACGCAAATTGAATAAATTCCGCTGCTGTTGCTTCTTCATTATGGTACAAAGCGACCAATTTTACAAGGGTTTATACAAAAAAAATACGAAAAAACATAAAAATATTACTCACATATTCCTCTGCTATTTGTTATCATAAGTAAGTAAAACTCTGTCAACCAGACAAAACTAGAAAAGAGGGAAATTTTAGCCATGGAAAACAAGAAGACTCTGCGCCCCTTTGGCTTCCGGGACAAGTTGGGCTACATGTTCGGTGACTTCGGCAACGACTTCACCTTCATCCTGTCCACCATGATCCTCATGAAGTTCTACACCGACGTTATGGGCATCTCCGCCGCTGCCGTCGGCACCATCATGATGATCGCCCGTTTTGTTGACGCTGTTACCGACGTCGCTATGGGCCGTATCTGCGACAAGAGCCGCATCACCAAAACCGGCAAGTTCAAGCCCTGGATCCTGCGCATGTGCGTCCCCGTGGCCATCGCTTCTTTCATTATGTACATGGCTCCCCTTGCCAGCGCCAGCACCACCGTTAAGATCGTTTACCTGTTTGTTACCTATATCCTCTGGGGTTCCATCTTCTATACTTCCATCAACATCCCCTATGGTTCCATGGCTTCCGCCATCTCGGCCGAGCCGGATGACCGCCAGAGCCTTTCCACCTTCCGCACCATGGGCGGCATGCTGGCCGGCATGGTCATCGGTATCGGCCTGCCCCTCCTGGCTTACGAAAAGAACGCCGAGGGTCTGGAAGTTCTGGTCGGCAGCAAGGTCATGCTGGCCGCCGGCATCTTCTCCATTCTGGCCATCGTTTGCTATCTGCTCTGCTACAAGCTCATCACCGAGCGCGTCACCCTGACCAACGCTGAAAAGATGCCCGAACAGCCGCAGCTTCCTTCCGTGGGCGCCATGCTCAAGAGTGTTTTCACCAACCGCGCTCTGCTTTCCATCATCGTGGCCTCCATCGTTATGCTGCTCAGCCAGCTGACCATGCAGAACATGGCCGCATACGTCTACCCCAACTATTATAACTCCGCGGCCGCTCAGTCTGCTTCCACCATGATGATGATGGTCGGCATGGTGATCGCCGCCGTTGTTTCGAAGCCGCTGGTCAAGAAGTTCGGCAAAGCCGAAGTTTCCGTGGTTTCCAACCTGTTCGCCGTTCTGGTGAACATCGTCCTGTTCTTTATCCGTCCCGCAAACGTGTGGGTCTATGTGGGCTTCCAGACGCTGTCCTGGCTGGGCCTTGGCATTTTCTCCATGGTGAGCTGGGCGCTGATCACCGATGTCATCGACTATTCCGAGCTGAAAAACGGTGTCCGTGAAGACGGCTCCGTCTATGCGGTGTACTCCTTTGCCCGCAAGCTGGGTCAGGCCTTTTCTGCCGGTCTTACCGGCTGGCTGCTCACCGGCATCGGCTACACGGAAGCAACCGCTTATGACCCGAATGTCACCACCGGCATCTTCAACATCTCTGTTCTCGTGCCGGCGCTGGGCTTTGCCCTGCTGGCTGCCGTCCTTTGGTTCTGGTATCCGCTGCACAAAAAGCAGGTCGATGCCAATGTTGCTGCTCTGAAAGAAAAGCACGCCAACGACTGATGAAACAACCAGCGCCTGGCAGAGCTCTGTCAGGCGCTTTTAAAATCTGAACAGGAGGATCATCTTTTGAGAACTGTAATCAATTTCAACCAGAAATGGTCTTTCACCAAGGCCGGCCCTGAGGCGGCCGAATGGGAATCCGTCAGCCTGCCCCACAGCTGGAACAGCGTGGACGGCCAGGACGGCGGCAACGACTATCACCGCGGCACCTGCCACTACAAAAAGAGCTTCGCCAAAGCTGAGCTGCCGGAGGCAGCGCAGTACTATCTGGAAATCCGCGGCGCCAACTCTTCCGCCGATGTGACCCTCAACGGCCATACCCTGGCCCATCATGACG
>CAZSAX010000069.1:0-10744 GCA_964605075.1 uncultured Oscillospiraceae bacterium | reverse complement strand
AGGATTATGCCGGCCGAATTCACTTCGGCCGAGCAGATCAAATCCAGCTTGAAAAGACCGTGTCCTCCGGGACACGGTCTTTCTTCTTTTATGAATCTTTCAGCGCCTCCGCCGCGCTTTCGCCGGCAATAAAGCCGGAGGACAGGGCCCAGGACATATCGTTGAGCACCTGTTTTTTCACGCCGCCCAGGCTGATGTGCCGGCCGCCGGCGAAATCGCCGGTGACGTAAAGGCCCTCCACCAGGCTCCGGTCCGGCCGGTAGGCCTGCATGTTCTCGTTGACCAGCACCCCGCCGAAGGCGCCGTCGGTATCCAGCCGGGCCCCCAGCGCGTAAAACGGCCCTTCGGACAGGGGCATCATAAAGGCCGGCTCCTTGAAGTAGTTCCAGTCCAGCCCTTCGGCGCAGGATGCGTTGTATTCCTCCACCGTGGCCCGGAGCGCGCCGGCGTCCAGACCCATCTGCTCCGCCAGCTCCTCCAGGCTCTCCGCCATGGCCGCCTCCCGGCTGCCCTTGTCCCGGGCCGCCCGGAACCAGCCCCGGATAACTTCCGGCTCCGGAAGCTCCGGCCGGGGGAAGGGGCCCACGTCGGCTTCGCCGTTGCCTTTGGAGTCGTCCACCATGCGGCGCAGGATGTTGTCGGAAAACAGGAACCAGCTCCGGCCCCTGGGCAGCTTCAGAAGCACATGTCCGGTGTCAAAGGGGTCCATCCGGGGCACCAGAGGCTCCGCCGCAAAGCGTTTGCCGGTGAGATCCACCAGAATGGGATACTCGCTCATGGTCAGCGGGTAAAACTCCGAGGTCTCCCCAAAGCTGCACATGGGCCCCATGATCCGCAGGCAGAAGTTGTCCCAGTCGATAAAGGCGCCGGCCTTTTCCGCAATGGGCAGCCCGTCGCCGGTGTAGGCCGGGTTCTGATGGGCGTTGGGGGTCATATCCATGTCCTTGTAGGCCGGCAGGACCCTGTCCACTACCTCCGCGCTGCGGATCCAGCTGCTGCAGGACAGGATGCAGATCCTGCATGCAAACTTCACCCGCCCTTCGGCGGTCTCCGCCCAGATGGCCCGGATGCGGCCATCCTCCACCTCCGCGTCCACCGCCCGGTGCTCTGTGAGCACTTCAACGCCCAGTTCCTCGCAGCGGCGCAGCATGGTGGCCATGATGAGCCGGCCGGAGCCGTTGTGGAAGCCATCCTGCTGGGGGCCGGGCTGGCCGCCCACCGGGATGTCGAACACATAAGGCCGGGCCTCGTATTTCTCCAAAATCTCCGGCAGCTCATACTGGCTGTACCAGTCAAAGAACTCGCCCGTGCCCAGAATCGCCCGGCGCACCAGCTTCGGGTCCAGCCGCCACAGAGTCAGATCCATGCCCGAACGGATAAAGGCGTTGGACTGGTCGGGAATGCCCCGCTCCGCCTGCCAGCGGCTGCCGAAGGTGCGCATGGTGGAGGCAAAGAGCATGCCGCCGCCGGGCTTTTTGGCCTTTTCCAGAACGATCACTTTCCCGCCGGAGAGTTCCGCCGCCCGCACCGCAGCCACCAGGCCGCTGCCGCCGCCGCCAACGACCAGAATATCGCAGTTTCTTTCCATGATGTATCTCCTTTCGATGCGCTGATCACATTTCCTTTGCCGCCCGTTCCGCCGCCAGCCGGCCGGAGGTGCAGGCCCAGCCCATGGTGACTCCCTCATAGGAGACATAGGCGTTGTTCACAAGGCCGCCGCTGCAGTCGCAGCCGGCCGCATACAGGCCCGGAATGGGCTGCCGGTCTTCGCCCAGCACCCGCATACCGGTGTCCACCCGCAGCCCGCCCAGGGAGCAAAGCTGGTTGGCCCGGCCTTCCGACAGGTAAAAGGGCCCGGTTTCGATGGGATGCAGATAGGCCGCGCTCTTGCCGTACATTTCGTCCGTCCCGGCCCGGCATCCGGCATTGTAGGTCTCCACCGTCTGCCGCAGCGCCGCGGCCGGCAGTCCGGCCGCCGCCGCCAGCTCCTCCAGGCTCTCGCCCTTATAGACGATGCCGGCGGCCTGTCCCTGTTCCAGCTGCTCCGGCAGCCCGGACCAGGGCGTTTCCGGCGCCAGCCCGCGCACGTCCAGCGTCAGGCCCAGCGCCCCGGCTCCTTTTTGCGCCAGAATATCCACCATCCGCTGATCCAGCAGAACGTAATACTCGCTGCCCTGACGGAAGGTGACGTTGCCGGTAAAGGAGATATCGTCCCACACCCCTTCGTTCACGAAGCGCTGGCCGAAGCGGTTGAGCCACAGCACCGCCGGAAAGCCGCTGAGGCGGCTGAGCTCGTTGCCGTGGCGGCCGATGGACGAGCGGCTGACCTTGTCGCAGGGGGAATCGCAGCCGTGGAACTCGATGGCCGAAAGGTTCTCCGTGTCGGCGCCGATGTCCATGGCCATGCGGATGCCGTCGCCGGTCTGGAAGCCGGTGTTGATGGCGTTGACCTTCACGCCGCCGGTGGCCCAGAGGACCATTTCCTCGTTGTTGCCGTAGCCCCCGGTGCAGAGGATGACCGCCGGAGCGTAAACCGCAAAACGGCCATCCGCATCCCGGGCCCAGACGCCCCGGACACCGCCGTTTTCCACGATCAGCGCTTCCCCGGCGGTGTTTTTCAGAACCTTGCCGCCGGCCTCCTCCACCCGGGCGATCAGCCGGCGCATCTCCCCGGCCTTATAGGTATCCCAGATAAAATAGGTCTGAAAAGGACTGTCTTTGTGCTTTTCCTGCACCGAGCCCACATATTCCAGCCGGCAGCCCAGATCCTGCAGCCAGTCCACCGTCTCGCCGCTGTGCTTCAGATACTCGTGCACCAGCGCAAAGTTCGCCATATAGTTGGTCTGCTCCATCCAGTCCTGCATCATCTGGGCCGTGGTGAACTGTCCGCCGGCGCTGGCCCGCTGGTCCCGGGCGCCCACCGCGCCCACGCCCCGGGCCATAGCCGCCGAGCCGCCCACAGACGGCGCTTTTTCCAGCAGGATGACCTTTTTCCCCAGCTCAACAGCCCGCATGGCCGCGCAGAAGCCGGCACCGCCGCCGCCCACCACAATAATATCGCAGGTCTCGCTTCTTGTCATTGACGAGCCCCTCCGTTTCCTTTAAAATCAAAGCAGAAAATGACGTTTTCAACCGCCGCAAACACAGCATAGCGGAATCCCCGTCCGCTGTCAACCAAGGAGGAAACACCCATGGCCAAAGACTTTTCCACGGAAGAGCTTGCCGACCGCTGGTATGACCGGCGGGAAGTGGCCAACCTGGCCGGCAAGTTTGTCACCAGCCTTTTGCTGAAGCAGGAAGCCACCGTCTTCCGGCGCTTCTGGAGCCGGGAGCCGGATGTCTGCCTGCGCTTCAACGCCGGCAGTTACTTCGGCCCGGAGGCCCTGCAGGCCTACTACGCCCGGGAGGCCGAAAACACCGCCGCCCAGTCCCGGATGCTCCGGGATCTGTTCCCCGAAAAGCTTTCCGGTCTTTCCGAGGAAGAGCTTTTCGGCGTGGGCCAGATGCGGGGCCTGCCCATCACCACCCCCGTCATCGAGATCGCCGCCGACGGCCAAAGCGCCAAAGGCCTCTGGCACATTCAGGGCGCGGAAAACGACCTGACAGTCTATGGCCCCCTGTCCCGCTGGACCCTGGGCTTTCTGGCCATCGACTTCCGCAAGGAGGCCGGAGAATGGAAGCTCTGGCACGTGTTCCACGCGGAGGACGTGGTGGCCCCCATGGGGGAAAGCTGGCTCAAACCCAAAGCCCGGGAGCCGCTGGCAGAGTTTGCCGCTGTCGCAGCATGGAAGCCCCTGCCCTTTACCCATCCCCGGGAAAACTATCGCCCCTATGCCCCGGACCGGCCCTTCACCCCGCCCCCGGCCATCCCGGAGCCTTACGAAAGCTTCTCCGAAACCTTCAGCTACGGCCTTGAGGAGGTGGACTCATGAGCAAAAAAGAATTCGGCGACCGGGAGCTTATCCTCCGGGTCTGGGATCAGGAAGAGCTCCGCAACCTCATCGGCCGCTGGGCCTATTACGAGGCCGGCAACCGCCGGGCCGAAGCCCTGGAGCGCTTCTGGGTGCACAGGCCGGAGAACCGGGCCACAGCCTCCTTCGGCCGCAACTGGGGCTTTCTGGAGGGCATGGAGGCCATCCGGGCTTATTATCTGGACCGGAACCGCTTCGGCGCGGACGGCACCGCGCTGATGCACCCCCTTTCCACCAAGCTCCTCTGCCTGGCGGAGGATGGTCAGACGGCCCAGGGCCTCTGGATGGGCATCGCCTATGAGACCGCCCCCAACGCCGCCGGGGAGCCGGATGTGAAATGGATCAACGAGCGGGTCGCCGTGGACTTTATCAAAGAAGAGGATCAATGGCGCATCTGGCATATGTTCATCGGCACGAACTATGTTCTTTCCGCCGGCGAAAACTATGCCGGGCAGCCGGTCCTCACCCGGCCCATGACCCGGGCGGAGGGCGGCCCCCACTGGTATGTGGTGGGCAAAGGCCGGGAACAGACCCAGGGCCGGATCGCCCTGTTCGACCAGATCCCCGACTATCCCGAACGGGAGGCCTTCCTCAACGGCGCAGAACCAAAAGAGATCTACACCGCGCTCTACAACGACCCCATCGCATTCCCGCCGCTGCCGAAGCCCTACCGAAGCTTTTCCGAAACCGTCAGCTACGGCCCCGAGGGCTTCCGCGCCAGTCTGGAAGGGAAGGTGTGAGCATGAAACAAGAACTTTCCACCCACGAAAAGATCCGAAACGCCGCCGCCTGTCTGGAGGTGGAAAACCTCCACGCCTACCACTGCTATATGCACTGCGCCGGGCGCAACGTGGAGGAAGTGGACCATTACTGGATCAAAAGCGACAAGGTCTCCTGGGGCCACGCCTTCGGCAAATGGATCGGCTGGCAGGGCGTGAAATTCGGCTGGGGCTCCAGCCTGGAGCGCCAGGGCCTGGGCGCCTATCTGGAGCTGACCCAGGTCTGGCCCCAGGTCACGGGCCTGGACCCCCGCCCCCTGTATGAGGCCGCCATGCACACCCTGGCCACGGACATCATCGAGGTGGCCGCGGACGGCCAGACCGCCCGGGCTTTCTTCTACACCCCCGGCGCCATCTCCTCCACCCTGAACACCAGCGGCAAACGGGAAGGCATGTGGATGTGGGAGCGCTACGGCATCGAATACGCCAAAGACGAAAACGGCGACTGGAAGTTCATCACCATCCAGGTCTGCCCCGACCTGATCATGCCCCTGGACGGCGGCAATCCCGCCGAGGACAGCTTCGCCCGGCTCCGGGACGGCGCCGGCGGCCCGCCGCCCTTCGACCCGGAGGCCAAAGTGCTGGGCTGCGCCGGGCCGGTGGCCCCCATCGTGGACGAGCCGGAGCCGGTGCACGAGCCATGGAGTCTGGTGCAGCCGGTGCAGAACCCGGTCCCCTGGCCGGAGCCCTACGACAGCTACGATTACGAACGCTCCTACCGCTTCCGGGTCAAGGACTGGCCCAAGGAATAAGACAGAACGCCGCGGGCATCTGCCCGCGGCGTTTTCCAGCTTGATTTGATCTGCTCGGCCGAAGTGAATTCGGCCGGCATAATCCTTGGGGCCCATGGCCCCGCGGATTTACGCCCGGCCCCGCCGGGCGGCTCGCCCTGCCCGGGCTTCGCAGGGCAAATCTTACTTCTTTGACAGTCTGAAAAGGCCTTTCCGGCCCCTTCTCCCGCGTGGGCCGGCGCAGGCCGCCCCGCCGCAAAACACACCAAAGAAAAAATCCGGTCCGGCATATTGCCGGACCGGATCTGCTGTATTTTTTCTGCTTTTTTACTTCGCGGCGGCCTTGGCAGCCTTCTTCTCAGCGGCCTTGCGGTCGATACGGCTCATGTACAGGGCGCAGGTAGCGTCGCCGGTGATGTTCAGGCAGGTGCGGCCCATGTCGAAGATCTTGTCGATGCCGGCGATGATGCCGATGCCGGCCACAGGCAGACCCACGCTTTCCAGCACCATGGCCAGCATGATCATGCCGGCGCCGGAGACACCTGCGGTGCCGATGGAGGCCAGGGTGGCGGTGAGGACGATCATGGCCATCTGGCTCAGGGTCAGATCAATGCCGTAGCAGCTGGCGATGAAGATGGAGGCCACGCCCATGTAGATGGCGGTGCCGTCCATGTTGATGGTGGCGCCCAGGGGCAGCACGAAAGCGCTGATCTGAGGATCGGAACCCAGATCGTTGGAGTTCTCGATGGTCAGAGGCAGGGTGGCGTTGGAGGAAGTGGTGGTGAAGGCAGTGATCATGGCGGGGCTCATGCCCTTGATGAACTTGCCGAAGCCAACCTTGGACAGGAACTGCGCGCTGGCGCCGTAGACCAGGACCACATGCAGGATGTAGCCCACATAGGCGGTGACCAGGGCCAGACCCAGGCCGGCCAGGACCGAGGGGCCGTTGACGGCGACCACGTCGCACATCAGGCAGAACACACCGATGGGGGTGATCTTGATGATCATCATCATGATCTTCATGACCACTTCATAGACAGAATCGATCCAGGTGGCGAAGGGGGTGGCCTTCTCGCCGGCCACCAGGATGCCCGCGCCGAAGAACAGGGCGATGACGATGACGGGAAGCATATCGGCGTTGCTCATGCTGGACCACATGTTGGTGGGGAAGATGTTCACGATGACCTGCATCACGCCGGGGGATTCCTTGGCCTCGTAGGCGAAGCCTTCGGTGCTCTCCAGGGCGGGGAACCAGCCCAGGCCCTTGGCGATGTTGGCTACGATCAGACCGATGATGACGGCCAGAGCGGTGGTGACCAGGTAGTACACGATGGTCTTCCAGCCAACGCTGCCCACGCGCTTGATGTCGCCCAGGCTCACAACGCCGGCGATGATGCTGGTCAGCACCACGGGAACGACCAGGAACTTCAGCAGGTTGACGTAGATGGTGCCGAAGGGCTTGATGTAGTTGGTGGCGATTTCGGGCGCGCCCAGGAAGCACAGACCGGCAATGATACCGAGGAACATGCCGATAAAGATCCAACCGGGGAGCTTAATTTTCTTCAAAAATGCCATGTTCAAACTCTCCTTCAATAAATTTATGCTTCATTATAGCACAGCGGCAAGGGGCCATAAAACTACAAATTCGTTACAATTCAATCAATTTGCCCTCATTTTGCCTTAAAATTCTGTTTGCTTTTTAACAATTTGACTAAATTTCACAAAATATCCCCCACATTTTTTCCATCCGCCCCTTTTCGGCCCCTTCCCGTTTTTTTATCGTTTTGTTCCTTTTCTTTTCGGTGAAACATGGTACAATGGGTGTATATACCTTATGTGTGTTCCCTCACCATTACAACTCAACAGGGAGGATAAAAGATGAAAACAAGAGCCGAGATCAAAGCCCTGGCCAAAGAGACCTTTCGCGGACGCTACTGGTTCTGCGTCGGCGTTACGGCTCTGTATCTGGTCATTCTGGGGGCGCTGAGCTACACCGGTGTTGGTTCGCTGATCCTGGGCGGCCCTCTTCTGATCGGCCTGAACTTTCTGATGGTAAATCTTTTCATGGGCGCCCCCTGCGATGTGGGCAGCATGTTCAGCAAGGCCTTTGAGGACTTTGGCCGGAAGCTGGGCGGCTATCTGTGGATGGAGCTTTTCCTTTGCCTCTGGGCCCTGATCCCCGTGGCCGGCTTCTTTATCTGCATCGTCAAGGGCCTGGCCTACTCCATGACCTGCTACATTCTCAGCGACTGTCCCAACGTCAAGGCCCAGGACGCGCTGAAGCTGTCCATGCGCATGATGGACGGCCGCAAGGGCGAACTGTTCGTTCTGCATCTGAGCTTTTTGGGCTGGATGATCCTCAACGCCCTCACCATGGGCATCCTTGCCATCTTCTGGACCGGCCCCTACCGCCAGCTCACCATGGCCGGCTGGTATCTGGAGCTGCGGGAAGACTGCCTGCGCACCGGCGTCATCACCACGGACGAGCTTGACGGCGGCCCGCTGATGGACGCCTGACCGAATCAAAAAAATAACGTAAAGGAGATATACACACCATGCCCAGCATTGCCAATGCCGAGGTCTACGGCCTCGCCAGCACCATCTACCGCAGCGGCTATCCCATGTTCGCCGCCGCCCCCAGCGCTGAGGAATATAAGGAAAATGTAGCCCGGATCGAAGCGGCCATCGAAGCCCACGACCTCACCAACCCCCACATCAAGCGCGCCATCAACCTGGCCAACGCCAAGGGCGGCGGTCACGACCAGTTCCTCACCGGCATCCTGGTGAACTTTGATATGTGCATTTCCAACAAGGCCTGGGTGGAAGCCGAGCGCTACACCTTCCTCAACTTCATTTCCTCCATGTCCACCATGCACCGGGTGGCCAAGTTCCGCATCGCCGACTGCTGCAACCGCTACACCAGCGAAGCAGAGATCGCCGAGGCCGAGCGTCTGCAGGCGGAATACAACGCCATCGACGCCCAGGCCGAGCCCCAGGCCAAGAAGGAAGCCTATCTCAAGCTCCTTTACAACCTCCCCTCCGGCTTTGAGCTCATGGCCGCCATGACCACCAACTACCGCAGCCTCAAAAACATCTATGCCCAGCGCCGTACCCACCGCCTACCCGACTGGCACGTGGTCTGCGACTGGATCGAGTCCCTGCCTCTGGCCAAAGAGCTCATCTGCGGCAGCAAAGACTGATTCGTGAACGTCTACGATTTCGACAAAACCATATTCCATGGGGACAGCACCGCCACCTTTTATAAATGGTGTCTGCGGCGCTGGCCCCGTGCGCTTTTATCCCTGCCCCGCACGGCTTTTGCCTTCACGCTGCTGGGCCTGCATCTGCGGCCGAAAACCCGCTGCAAGGAGATCTTTTACGGCTTTCTGCGCCATGTGCCCGAAAGCGCACCGGCGGAATTCTGGCAAAGCCACGAGCACGGCATTTACCCCTGGTATCTGGCCCAGCGCCGGGATGACGATGTGATCATCTCCGCTTCGCCGGAGTTTCTTCTGCGGCCCATCGCCGAAAAACTGGGCTTTACCCTCATCGCCTCCCGGGTGGACCCGAAAACCGGAAAAACCCAGGGCCTCAACTGCCACGGCCAGGAGAAGCCGCGCCGCTTCCGGGCCCTGTACCCCGGGGCAGAGGTGGAGGCCTTTTATTCCGATTCTCTTTCCGACGCGCCCATGGCCCGCGAGGCCGCCCGGGCCTTCCTGATCCGCCGGGGCACGGTGGGTCCCTGGCCGGGGGAATAAGCGTTTTTTTCGGCAGAAAAGGCCAAGTCTCTCTTGCCATTTTATAAAATACGTTGTAAACTAAAGTATAAGCTTCTGAGCCGCTGAAGGGGCAGTCCATCCTGCCGGAAACCGCCGCGGCTCCATTTGATTTTGGAAGGGAGCTATCGCGTATGCGGCTTCTGGAAGAACGCATCCTGCGGGACGGCAAAGTCCGCCCCGGCGGCATCCTGAAGGTGGATGGTTTTCTGAACCACCAGATGGATGTGCAGCTGTTTCAGGATCTGGCCAGGCACCTTCATCAGGTGTTCGGCAGCGAAAATGTGACAAAAATCCTCACCATCGAGGCATCCGGCATCGGCCTGGCCTGCATCGCAGGCCTGGAGTTCGGATGCCCGGTTTTGTTTGCCAAGAAGTCCAAAACCAAAAACATCGCCGGGGATGTCTACAAAACCGTGGTCCACAGCTACACCCACGGCAACGACTACGACGTCATCGTCTCCAAAGACTATCTTCTCCCCGGGGACCGGGTGCTGCTCATTGACGACTTTCTCGCCAACGGTGCCGCGCTGGAGGGCCTTTGCTCTCTGACGGAGCAGGCAGGCGCCACCATCGTGGGCGCCGGCATCGCGGTGGAAAAGACCTTCCAGCCCGGCGGCCGCCGGCTGCGGGAGAAGGGCCTGAAGATCGAATCCCTGGCCCGGGTCTGCTACATGGACGACGACTGCAACATCCGCTTTGAGCCCGAAGAATAAGCAACCCCGCGGCGCCGGCCGCAGAAAATAGAAAGAAAAAAATTTTTTAGGAGGAAAACCAATGAAAAAGATCCTTGCCCTGCTCCTGGCTCTGTGCATGATCTTCGCTCTGTGCGCCTGCGGCGCGCAGGAAGAAGCTCCCGCCGAAGAGCCTGCCGAGGAAGCCGTTGTGGAAGCGGAAGGCGGCGAAGAAGCCGCCGAAGAAGCTGCCGAGGAAGAGACCGTCACCCTGAAGGCCGGTTTCATCTTCCTGCACGACGAAAACTCCACCTACGACCTCAACTTCATCAACGCCGCCAAGGCCGCCTGCGAAGCTCTGGGTGTGGAAGAGTACATCTTCAAGACCAACATCCCCGAGTCCGAGGAAGCTTATGACGCCGCTGCCGAGCTGGTTGACGAAGGCTGCAACTTCATCTTCGCCGACTCCTTCGGCCACGAGCCCTATATTCTCCAGGCTGCCAAGGAATTCCCCGAAGTGGAATTCTGCCACGCCACCGGCACCCAGGCTCACACCGCCGGTTTGGACAATTTCCACAATGCGTTTGCCTCCATTTACGAAGGCCGCTATCTGGCGGGTGTCGTCGCCGGCCTCAAGCTCAATGAGATGATCGCCTCCGGCGAGATCACCGCCCAAGAAGCGAAGATGGGTTACGTCGGCGCGTTCACCTTCGCGGAAGTGATGTCCGGCTATACCTCCTTCTACCTCGGCGCCAAGTCCGTCTGCCCGAGCGTGACCATGGACGTCAAGTTCACCAACTCCTGGGGCGACCT
>CAZSAX010000068.1:0-10893 GCA_964605075.1 uncultured Oscillospiraceae bacterium | reverse complement strand
TTCGCCGGCGACTGCCTTGGCCAGCATGGTCTTGCCGGTACCCGGAGGGCCGACCAGCAGAAGACCCTTGGGCATGGATGCGCCGATCTCCTTGTATTTTCCCGGATCGTGAAGATAATCCACGATCTCCTGCAGATTCTCCTTGGCCTCATCCTCGCCGGCCACATCGGAAAACTTGATGCCCTCGGAGGACTTGACGTAGACCCTGGCGCTGGATTTGCCCATGCCGAACATCATGGAGTTGGGGCCGCCGGCCTTGTCCATCATCTTTTTGGACATGACCTGTCCCACCACAATGAAGATGACCAGAGGCAGGCCCCAGCTCAGCAGAATGCTCAGCAGCGGCGACATCTCCTCCACGATCTCGCTGGAGAAGCTGGCGCCGTTGGCATATAGCCGCTCGGTCAGGCCGGGATCCTCCATGAGGCCGGTTTTGTAAAGCTGCTCTCCATCCTTATCGGCAAACAGGATCTGATTGTCCTGCACATCCACTTCGCCGATCTGCCCGTCGTAGGTCATCTGCATGAAGGTGCCGTAATCCACCTCAATGATCCGGCTCCGGGCAATGGCCGGCAGAACAAGACCGTTGAACACAAACAGCACCACCAGCACGATGGCGTAATAAAACAGCAACGGCTTTTTGGGCGTTTTAACCTCGTTCAATCCATATCATCCTTTCACAAACGACCCTATGGCTATTCTACTCTTTCAGCCTAGCCCCCAAAGCACAACTGCAGGTCAATTCCACCTCAATATTTGTTGAAGATACACCCTTTTCATTTACCTATTGACTTAATAGGTTATTTATGCTACAATTCAATTACCAACCAAACAACTAGGTAAATAAGCCAGAAAGGAGCTGCCCCATGATCTATGCTGACAACGCCGCCACCACCCGCCTGAGCCCCCGGGCCCGGGAGGCCATGCTCCCCTTTCTGGACGGGATATACGGCAACCCCTCCAGCCTTCACAGCCTGGGACAGGCCGCCAAAGAAGCCCTGGAGGAAGCCCGGGACAAAATCGCGGGACTTCTGGGCTGCCAGAGCCGGGAGATCTACTTCACCTCCGGCGGCAGCGAGGCCGACAACCAGGCCCTGCTCTCCGCCGCCCGCTTCGGCGCCCTGAAAGGAAAGCGGCACATCATCTCCACCGCCTTTGAGCACCACGCCGTGCTCCACACCCTGAACAAACTGGAAAAGGAGGGCTTTGCCGTCACCCTGCTGGATGTGGGCGAAAAGGGCCTTGTCTCCGCCGAACAGATAGCGCAGGCCCTGCGGCCGGACACCTGCCTGGTGTCTGTGATGTACGCCAACAACGAGATCGGCACCGTCCAGCCCATAGAAGCCATCGGCGAACTCTGCCGGGAGAGAGGCGTTTTGTTCCACTGTGACGCTGTGCAGGCCGCGGGCTGGCTGCCCATCGACCTGCGCCGCCTGAAGGTCGACTACCTGGCCCTCTCCGCTCATAAATTCCACGGGCCCAAGGGCATCGGACTGCTCTATGCCCGAAAAGGCGCACCCCTGTTCTCCCTCATCGAGGGCGGCGCCCAGGAAGCCGGCCGCCGGGCCGGCACCGAAAACCTCCCCGCCATCGCGGGCATGGCCGCCGCGCTGGAGGAAGCCCTGGAAAACCGGGAAGAAAACGCCGCCCGGGTCCGGCTCCTGCGGGACCGGCTGGCAGAGGGTCTTTCCAAAATCCCTTACAGCATCATCAACGGCGACATGGACCGGCGCCTGCCGGGCAGCCTGAACCTCTGCTTCGAGGGCATCGAGGGCGAAAGCCTTCTGCTCCTGCTGGACGACAAGGGCATCAGCGCCTCCTCCGGCTCCGCCTGCACCTCCGGGTCGCTGGATCCCAGCCACGTGCTGCTGGCCATCGGCCGACCCCACGAGATCGCCCACGGCTCCCTGCGGCTGAGCCTGAGCCCGGAGATCACAGAAGAGGATATTGACTATATGATCGAGGCCATCGGCCAGGTGGTGACCCGGCTGCGGGGCATGTCGCCCCTGTGGCGGGCCATGGAAAACGGCGAAAAGCCGCATATTTTGAATTGAGGTGACATTATGGCTCTGTATTCGGACATCGTGATGGATCATTTTCGCAATCCCCGGAATCTGGGCGTCCTGGAGGACGCCGACGGCGTGGGAGAAGTGGGCAACGCCAAATGCGGTGATATCATGAAAATGTATTTGAAAATCGAGGACGACCGTATTCAGGACGTAAGCTTTGAGACCTTCGGCTGCGGCAGCGCCATTGCCTCCAGCTCCATGGCCACGGAGCTCATCAAAGGCCGGCCGGTCTCCGAAGCCCTGGGCCTGACGAATCAGGCCGTGGCCGAGGCCCTGGGGGGCATGCCCGCCCACAAGCTGCACTGCTCCGTGCTGGCGGCCGAGGCCATCCGGGCGGCCCTGAAGGACTATTATGACCGCAACGGCCTGGACTACGACCCCAGTCTCTTCCCCGCCGAATCCTGCGGCCACCATTGAAAGCCCATCAACCCTGTAGTATAATGGGCAAAAACAAAGGGAGGCACACGCCATGATGGTTTCCACCCGGGGCCGCTACGCCCTGCGGGTCCTGCTGGATCTGGCAGAAGCGGATCGCCAGGCCTATACGCCCCTGAAGGACATCGCCCAGCGCCAGGGCATTTCCCAAAAATATCTGGAGAGCATCATGACTGTGCTGTCCAAGGCCGAGCTCATCGACGCGGTACACGGCAAGGGCGGCGGCTATCGCCTGCGCCGGGCGCCGGAGGAATACCCCATCGGCGAGATCCTTCGCCTGACGGAGGGCTCGCTGGCCCCGGTGGCCTGCCTGAACGGCGGCACGGAGCCCTGCGAAAAGGCCGCCGTATGCCGCACCCGCCCCATGTGGGACGAGCTCAACAACCTCATTCTTGACTACCTGGACAGCCGCAGCCTGGCAGACCTTCTCCTGCCGCAAGCCTGACATCCCCTGCAACAAAAAAGACATTGGCCGAAGCCAATGTCTTTTTTCGTTATGCTTGTTCTGCCGACGGCAGGATCACCGTGAAGCGGCAGCCGCCCTCCGGCCCGCTCTCCACCGTCACCGTGCCGCCCTCCAGATCCACAATGCGCTTCACCAGCGCCAGCCCCAGGCCGTTGCCCTCGGACTTGTGGGAGCTGTCGCTTTGATAGAAACGGTTGAAAATATGCTTCTGATCCTCTTCCGGGATACCGGGGCCGCCATCCACAATGCTGAACACCAGCGAGCCCGCCCGTTTTTCCAGCCGGATGCCCACCAGCCCGCCCACCGGGCTGAATTTCACGGCATTGTCGATCAGATTGCTCCAGACATGGCGCAGAAAGACCTCACTGCCGGTGTATTCCACCACATCCAGATCGATGTCGAAATCAATATCCTTCCGGGTCCATTTGCTCTCCAGCATCAAAATGGCCTGCCGCACCTGTTCGTCCAGCCGGAAGGTCACCGCCGGCGCCCCAATGGCCTGACTGTCCACCTTGGACAAAAGCAGAATGTTCCCCACCAGCTCCGACAGCCGCCGGGTGTTGAGCAGGATCTTGTCCACGTATTCCTCCCGCTCCTGCTCGGAGATCTGCTTATCCTGCAGCAGGGTGGTGTAGCCCTCAATGGCATTGATGGGCGTTTTGAACTCGTGAGAGACATTGGAAACAAAGTCTGTCTGCAGGGTCTCGGTGGCCGCCAGCTCCCGGGCCATCAGATTGAAGCTCTGGTAGCTGTCCCGGATCTCGTGGACCCGGCTTTGGCCCGGAAGCTCCACGGAAAAATCCCCGGCCGCCACCGCATTCATGGCCTTGCTGAGCTTTTTGATGGGGGAGAGGATGATGCGGTTGACAAAGAATGCAAAAGTCACACCTATGGCTGCGCTGAACAAAACGATCCAGGCCAGCGCAGGCACACTTTCCAGCTTGGCCAGCTCCGTTTTCAGCAGCCAGGCCGCCAGAGAGGCAATCGCTACCGTGGCCACGATCTCCCCCATAACGATGAGGGTAAAATACAGCTGGATGCTGAAACGGGAGCTGAGCTCGTTGCGCAGCTGCTCCTCCTGTTCCTTTTTCACAGCCTGACCACCTTGTAGCCCACGCCCCGCATGGTAACGATCTTGAAATCCGGGTTGCTGCGGAAGCGTTCCCGCAGGCGGCCGATATGCACATCCACGGTGTGGGTGTCGCTTTCGGTCTCATAGCCCCAGATGTCGTCCATGAGCTGCTGGCGGGTGAAGATGCGGCCGGGATAGCTGGCCATTTTGTAAAGGAGCATAAACTCCTTCTGGGGCAGCACCATACTCTCGCCCCCAACGGTGACCGTAAGGGAATCACATTCCATAAGGGTGCTGCCGATGGTCTGGCGGCGCTCGTTGATCATCTGGGCCCGGCGCAGAAGGGCCTGCACCCGCAGCACCATTTCGTTGACATTGACCGGCTTGACCATATAATCATCCGTCCCCGACAGAAAGCCCAGGCGCATATCGTCAAAAGCATCTTTGGCGGTGATCATCAGAACCGGCAGACTGCTGCCCGATTCCCGCAGTGCGCGCACCAGTTCATAGCCGTCCATGACCGGCATCATAATGTCCGAGATGATCAGGTCGTAATACTCCTCATCCAGCGCTTCCAGCGCCTCCTGGCCATTGCCCACGCCCTTGACCGTATAGCCGTTTTTTGCCAGCACATGCCCAAACAGCTGCCGCAGCTCCCGGTCATCCTCGGCGATCAGAATCTTGAACATATCCCATCCTCCTGTGTATCGTCCTCCCCGGAGGACCCATACTTCCACTTTTAGTATAGGCAGTCAAAGTCAACCGCCTGTCAACCAAGGCTCAACAATTGTTGACCCGGCATCCCGCCTCACGCCTCCGTCCGATACGCCAGCAGATGCCCCACAATGCGTTCCGATGCGTGGCCGTCGCCATAGGGGCTGACAGCCCGGGCCATGGCCCGGTGCGCCTTTTCATCCCGCAGAAGCTCCGCCGCCGCGTCATAGACGGCCGCTTCTTCCACCCCGGCCACTTTCACCGCGCCGGCCGCCACCGCTTCCGGCCGCTCCGTTTCCCGGCGCAGCACCAGCACCGGCACCCCCAGGAAAGGCGCCTCCTCCTGCAGCCCGCCGGAATCCGTCAGCACAAGATAACTCCGGGCCATCAGGTTGTGCATGTCCTCCGTATCCAGCGGCTCCGTGAGGATCACCCGCTCCTGCCCGGCCAGAAGGGGCTGCAGGCTCTGCCGCACCCGGGGATTCGGGTGCATGGGGCATACGATCCGCACATCCCCGAAATCCGCCGCCAGCCGCCGGACCGCCCGGCCGATGCTTTCCATCGCTCCGCCCAGATTCTCCCGGCGGTGTGCCGTGAAAAGAAGGGTTCGCCCCCGGCGGGACTCCAGACCCCGCAGCGCCGGGGCCTTGTATGCATAATCCGCCCGTACCGTGGTCCGAAGCGCATCCATGCCGGTGTTTCCGGTCACAAAGACATTTTCCGTGATCCCTTCCCGGGCCAGATTCTTTCTGTTTTCCTCCGTGGGGGCAAAATGCAGCGAAGCGATCTGCCCGATCAGCCGGCGGTTCATCTCTTCCGGAAAGGGCGAGGCGGGGTCGCCGCTTCGCAGCCCGGCCTCCACATGGCCCACAGGGATCTTCTGATAAAACGCCGCCATCGCCGCCGCCAGAGCGCTGGCGGTGTCGCCCTGCACCAGCACCAGATCCGGCTTCACCTCTTCCAGGACTTTCTCCATGCCGGAAAGCACCGCCGCGCTGATCGCCGTCAGGCTCTGTCCGGGCCGCAGGATGTCCAAGTCAAAATCCGCCGCCACGCCAAAGCCCGCCAGCACCGGATCCAGCAGCTGCCGGTGCTGCCCGGTGACGCACACAAGACTCTCCAGTCCCGGCTGCTTCCGCAGTTCTTTTACCAGCGGACACATCTTGATGGCCTCCGGCCGCGTGCCGAACACGCTCAGGATCTTCCGTTTCTTCTCGCTCATGCTTCCTCTCTTCCCCGGCCCGTCACCGGCAGGGTCCTCCGGCCGTTTATTCTTCGCACCAGCTTTTCAGCATGGCCCGGCAGGACCGGCTCATTTCCACACTGAAATCGCTGTTCCATTTCCGCTGGCAGAAGCGCCCCAGCCATTCCTCAAAGCCCGGGCCTTCCCCCTCGCCCCGGTCCCGGAGCATGGCGTCCATCCGGTCCGCCTTTTCCCGGCAGTAGCCGTTTTCATGCACAATGTCCGAAACCTCGAACCGCCGGGGCTTGGCCCGGGCCTTCTGCTGGGGCGTGGGATAGCCCAACACCAGCATGCCGGCCGGCACCACATGCTTCGGCAGTTCCAGAAGCTGCTGATGATATTCAAAATTCTCCAGAATATCCCCGATGTAGCAGGATCCCAGCCCCAGACTCTCCGCGGCCACCGCCGCATTCTGGGCCGCGATCAGCGCATCGGCGCAGGCCAGAAACAGATCCCCCTCCTCCGGCTTCCGCACCGCCGGCAGATGCCGGCAAAAGCTTTGATACCAGCGGTAGTAATCCGCACAGAACACCAGCACCATGGGCGCCGCGGCAATGAAGGGCTGCTTGTCGCAGCTCACGGACAGCTTCTCTTTCAGCCCGGGATCGGTGATATCCAGAATGGTATACAGGCACATATTCCCCGCGCTGGGCGCCTGGAGCGCGGCCTGCAGGACCGCCCGCTTCACCGCCGGGGGAACCGCTTTATCTTCATAGGCCCGGACGGACTTCCTCTCCGTCAGCAGCCGGATGGTTTCGTTCATACATATGTACCTTTCCGTTTTTCTCTAGAATAATTCAGCCCGGCCCCGGCTGTCAATGCCCGCTTGCTCCCAAAGCTGTTGTGTGATATTAAGGAGAAAAAACACCGAAGGACATTTCCATCCTGTTCCTGGCTTCCTCGGCACCCGCAGCATGGGCTCCGCCCTGGCCCGGGCCGCGGTCATGAACGCCGTCATCGCCGCTTATGAAAAAAACTTTGATCTGTAACCACAAAAAAGACGGCCCGGAGGCCGTCTTTTTTCACCCTTCCCAGTCCGGGCAGCGATAGCGCCGCTTGCCCCGGCTGGTTTTGCCGTATTCAATGGCCTGGGCCGGACAATGGCAGATGCAGGCCATGCAGTGGGTGCAGTCGCCGCCCCATTGGGGCCGCCCCTCCACAAGCCGGATGTTATTCCGCGGGCAAAGGCTTTCGCAAAGGCCGCAGCCGCTGCAGTCCGGCCCGGCCGAAAACTTCCTGTCTTTGACGTAAAAACGATAAAAGCCCTCATTGACGACACCGCTTTTCACCTTATCCAGCCAGCCGGGCCTCCAGGCCGGAAAATCCCGGCCCTCCCGAACCGCCCCGATGGCCGCCCGCAGCGCCGGTTTTGCCTCTTCCCGGATTTTATCACATTCCTCTTCCGCCGGCACATCGAACATGGCGATGTAGTTCTCCGGCATGACCAGCTGCAAAACACCTTTGAAAACAAAGCCCTTTTCCTCGCACAGCGCCCGGAGATACCGGGCGGCATTGCCGATCTCACCGCCGCAGGTCATCACAAAATAAGCCTCCCGGCTGCCAGCAAAGGAAGTCCGGCAGATAAAATCCTCAAACACCCGGGGGATGCGCCAGGCATAGGTGGGGCAGACAAAGACCCAGGGGCTTTCACTCGTCAGCGCCGCTGTGCCGCGCTGCTTTATAAGCACGCCGGCATCCACCGGCTCTTCCCCCAAGCCCTTGGCAAAGGCCCGGGCGGCATAGCGGCTGTTGCCGGTGCCGGAAAAATAAACGACCATACTCAGCCTTTCTCCGCCTTGAGCCGTTTGGCCTCTTCCGCCCGCTGGCGGCAGAGCTCGGCCCATTTGGGCATCTTGTCCAGCTGCTCCGCCAGAGCCTTCAGGGCGGCGGGGATATCGATGTTCTGGGGGCAGATGGCTGCACACTGGCCGCAGTTCAGGCAGGCATGGGGCAGCTCTTCCGCCGCCAGACCCTCCAGGCGCATACTCACAGTGAAGGAGGGCTGGAACTTCATGTCATTATACACCGCCAGCAGCCGGGGAATATCCAGCCCCACGGGACAGCCGTCGCAGCAGTAGCGGCAGGCGGTGCAGGGAACGCCGCCGGAAATATCTTTGGCGATCTCCGCCAGAAGAGCCGTCTCTTCCGCCGTCAGAGGCTTCTCCGCCTGATAGCTTTCCACATTGTCCACCATCTGCTCCATGCTGCTCATGCCGCTGAGGGTCATTTTCACATTGGGCAGCCCCTGCAGCCAGCGGAAGCACCAGGAGGCGATGCTGGCCTCGGGCCGCAGGGCCTTGAGCTTCTCTTCCCAGGCCTCGGGCAGGCCGGCCAGCTTGCCGCCCCGCACCGGCTCCATGACCCAAACGGGAATGCCCCGCGCCGTCAGAAGCTCATACTTCCCCCTGGCGTCCTGGAGCGTCCAGTCCAGATAGTTCAGCTGGATCTGGCAGAACTCCATGTGCTCCCCCCCAGGCGTCCAGAAAGCGGTTCAGCACATCCAGGCCCCCGTGACTGGAAAAGCCCAGGTGCCGGATGCGGCCCAGTCGCTTCTGCTCGATGAAATATTCCACGATGCCCCACTGGGGATCCAGATAGGTCTCGATGGATTTTTCGTAAATGTTGTGCAGCAGGTAGAAGTCAAAATACGCCACGCCGCATTTTTCCAGCTGCTCTTCAAAGATCTCTGCCGGGTCATAGCGCTCCGCCAGCTGATGGCCGGGGTACTTGGTGGCCAGATAAAAGCTCTCCCGGGGAAATTCCGCCAAAGCCCTGCCGATGACGATCTCAGAGGTGCCGCCGTGGTAGGGGTAAGCGGTGTCAAAGTAGTTGATGCCCTTTCCCATGGCATAGCGGGTCATGGCCACGGTGGCCTCCTCGTCCACAGAGCCGTCCGGCTTCAGGGGCAGGCGCATGGTGCCGAAGCCCAGCCGGGACAGGGACAGGTCCTGAAAATCGTTATAGATCATATCGCATCTCCCTTTCGGAATCTTATTTTATCTTCATCGCCAGCTTTTTCAGCGGCTCCGCCGCCACCAGCGACACCAGCACCGACACCGGCTCCATGGCCAGAAATCCGATCCCCCAGGCGGGAAAATAGGCGGCGTTCGGCCCCACGTTCAAAAGGGTCATGAAGGTAGTCATGAAAAAGGTGTTCAGCGTGGCAAACACGCAGCCCGTCACCGCCCCGAAGCCGCGGCGCTCCGGGCTTTTCATGATGGCGAAGCTGATCGTCTCCCCCAGCTTCGGGATGCGGAACACGATGGTGCAGAGGTTGTTCACCACCAGAGCCTGCAAAAGGGCGGAAAAGTACATGGGCGCCGTCAGAAAGCCCACATTCACCAAAAGGGACGCCAGGGTCATGCAGATGCACATGAGGGTGTTCATGAACAGATGGTTGAAGATTATGGACTGTTTTCGCGTCATACTCCGGCCTCCATGGCCGCATCCAGCACGGCCCGGATCTTCTTTTTCGCCGGCACGCCCTCCAGAAGCTTTGCCCCATCCACATAAAAGCAGGGCACATAGTAATAGTCCAGAGAATCGGCGAAGGCTTTTTCCGCCGACTCATCCACCCGGCGGATGGAAAGGCTCCGGTACTTCGGCTCCTTTTTCATCCATTCTTCCAGCATATTCTCCGCCATCCGGCAGTAGGGACAGCCGGGCAGGTACATCATCAGTATCTCTTTCATGTCCGTCTCCTTAAATCAGGATGCCTTCGCAGTGATCCACCTCATGCTGGATGATTTGCGCCGTGAAGTCCGAAAAGCTTTTGAAGCGGATGGCGAAGTCCTCGTTCTGGTACTGCACCTTGATCTTCTTCCAGCGTCTGGTCCGCCGCTGGCCCGGCAGGGACAGGCAGCCCTCCAGAGCCTCATAGGGCCCGGATGCTTTGATGATCCGGGGGTTATACATGACCATGTATTTCCCCTCGTCCTCAAAGGCGATGATGCGCTTATTCACGCCGATCATATTGGCCGCCATGCCCACGCAGGCCTCCTTGTGGGCCTGCAACGTCTCCAGCAGATCCCGGCCCACCGGAATGTCCTCTTTGACGGCCTCTTCCGCCTTTTGGGCCAGAAAGGCCGGATCGCGCATAATATCTCTGACCATACAGCTCTCCCGCTTTGTGTTTCTTTCATTCAATCATACCCTACAGCGCCTTCAAAGGCAATGCATTTTCATACCAAGTCTCGCGAAAAGCGGTGGAAGAGCCCGGCGGGATATGCTATAATGATGCAGAATTCTCAAACGATCACACCCGGAAAAGGAGCCTTATCCCATGAAAGCCATTGTTTCCGTATTCTCCAGAGACCGCATCGGCATCATCGCCGACGTCTGCTCCCTCATGGCCTCCATGAATGTGAACATCCTGGACCTGAGCCAGACCATCATGGAAGGTCTTTTCACCATGGTCATGCTGGTGGACACCGCCACCTCGGAGCAGTCCTTTGAGGACATCCGCAGCCGCATCGCCGAACAGGGCGAGGCCCTGGGTCTTCAGATCCGCATCCAGCGGGAGGACATTTTCGACGCCATGCACCGCATTTGAGGTTTTTCGCCATGCTCAACACCTTTGACATTCTCCAGACTCTGGACATGCTGGACAACCAGCATCTGGACATCCGCACCATCACCCTGGGCATCAATCTCCTGGACTGCGCCCATCCCGACATCAACGAATGTGCCCGCCGGGTCTATGACAAGATCTGCCGCCAGGCCAAAGATCTTGTTCCTGTGGCCGAGGGCATCGAGGCGGAGCTTGGCATCCCCATCGTGAACAAGCGCATCTCCGTCACGCCCATCGCCATGGTAGCGCAGGCGAGCGACGCGCTCGACTACACCCCCGTCGCCGTCGCCCTCGACCGCGCCGCGAAGGAGTGCGGCGTGAACT
>CAZSAX010000067.1:0-11012 GCA_964605075.1 uncultured Oscillospiraceae bacterium | reverse complement strand
AGGCCCTGACCCAGGTGTTCTACAAGGTCTCCGAAAAGCTTTACCAGGCGGCCAACCCCAACGGCCAGAACCCCGGCCCCGGCTGCGACAACTGCGGCGGCGACTGCGGCGACAACGGCCAGACCTACTACGACGCCGACTACACCGAAGTCAACAACGACTGAGTTCGATTCCCATACGGCCGGGCGGGATGCTTTCATCCCGCCGCGGCTTGTATATAAGGAAGTGACGATATGGCAGACAAACGCGATTATTATGAAGTCCTGGGCCTGCAAAAAGGCGCCGGGGACGATCAGATAAAAAAAGCATACCGCAAGCTTGCCAAGGAAAATCACCCCGATCTGCATCCCAACGACAAGGAAGCCGAGGCCCGCTTCAAGGAAGTCAACGAGGCCTACAGCATCCTGTCCGACCCGGACAAAAAGGCCAAGTACGACCAGTTCGGCTTTGCCGGCGTGGATCCCAACTATGCCGCGGCCAATGGCGGCGGCTTTACCGGGGATTTCGGGGATCTGGGGGATATTTTCGGCGGCTTTGGCGATATCTTCGGCGGCTTCGGCGATATCTTTGGCGGCGGCAGCTCCCGCCGTGCCCAGAACGGTCCCCAGCGGGGCGAGAGCATCCGGGCCCGGCTTGTCATCAGCTTTGAAGAAGCGGCCTTCGGCTGCCAGCGGGATGTGCAGGTGCCCCGGGTGGAAGAGTGCCCGGACTGCCACGGCAGCGGCTGCGAAGCCGGCACCACCCCCGAGGTCTGCCCCGACTGCCGGGGCACGGGCAGCATCCGCGAACAGCGGCGCACACCCTTCGGCGTGGTGCAGACCTCCGGTGTCTGCCCCCGTTGCGGCGGCCAGGGCAAGATCATCCACTCCCCCTGCGCCAAGTGCCGGGGCCAGGGTGCGGTCCGGAACCAGAAAACGCTGAATGTGACCATCCCCGCCGGTATCGACAACGGGGAGACCATCTCCCTTCGCGGTCAGGGCAACGCCGGGAAAAACGGCGGCCCCGCCGGCGACCTTCTCATCACCGTGCAGGTGAGGCCCCATGAGCGCTTTACCCGGGAGGGCAACAACATCTACATCGCCGAGAACATCAGCTTCGTCCAGGCGGCCCTGGGCGCCGAGATCGAAGTGCCCACCCTGGACGGCAAGGTGTCTTTGAACATACCGGAGGGCACCCAGACCGGCGCTGTGTTCCGGCTGCGGAACAAGGGCGTGCCCAGTGTGCGGGGCATCGGCCGGGGCGATGAATTTGTGACGGTGAACATTGTGACTCCGAAAAACCTCAGCAGCCGCCAGAAGGAGCTCCTTAAGGAGCTGGGCGAAAGCTTTGGAGAAAAGACCCAGGGCAAGAAGAAAAAACGCCAGTAAACCAAAACAAAAAGGGCGCACCGGCGAGTGCGCCCCTTTCCATACATTCAGGAGAAAGGAAATCTTACGATGGCAAAAAAACAGTTCAAGGCCGAGTCAAAGCGCCTTCTCGACCTCATGATCAACTCCATTTATACCCACAAGGAGATCTTCCTCCGGGAGATCATCTCCAACGCCTCCGACGCCATTGACAAGCTCTGCTACCGCTCCCTCACCGACGAGGGCGTGGGCATGGCCCGGGAGGATTTCAGCATCCGCATCGATATCGACAAAGAGGCCCGCACTCTTACGGTCTCCGACAACGGCATCGGCATGACCGAGGCGGAGCTGGAGCAGAATCTGGGCGTGATCGCCAAGTCCGGCACCCGCCAGTTCCGGGAGGATCTGGACAAGGCGGAGGATGTGGAGCTGGACGTGATCGGCCAGTTCGGCGTGGGCTTTTATTCTGCCTTCATGGTGGCGGATAAGGTCACCGTGCTCACCCGGGCCTACGGCTCCGAGCAGGCCTTCTGCTGGGAATCCGCCGGCGCGGACGGCTACACCATCAAGCCTTGCAACAAGGAAACCGTGGGCAGCCAGGTGATCATGCACATCAAGGCCGACGCCGAGGAGGAGCAGTATTCCGAATATCTGGAATCCTGGCGTATCAAGGAGCTGGTGAAGAAATACTCCGACTATGTGCGCTGGCCCATCCATATGATGGTGGAAAAGCGGGAATGGGACGAGAGCGCCGGCGAGGACGGCAAGGGCGGCTTTGTCAGCCAGGTGGAAGACCAGACCGTCAACTCCATGGTGCCCATCTGGCAGCGCCCCAGGGGCGAAGCCTCCGACGAGGACTGCAAGGCCTGGTACAAGGACGCCTGGCACGACATGGAGGACCCTGTGAGCGTCATCCGCGTCAACGCCGAGGGTCTGACCAGCTACCGCGCCATGCTTTTCGTTCCCGGCAAGGCGCCTTACGACTACTACACCCGGGATTATAAGCCCGGCCTGCAGCTGTATTCCTCCGGGGTCATGATCATGGAAAACTGCGCGGATCTGGTGCCGGAATACTTCCGCTTTGTCCGGGGCGTGGTGGATTCCCCCGACCTGTCGCTGAACATCTCCCGGGAGCTGCTGCAGCATGACCGGCAGCTCAAGCTCATTGCCCAGAACCTGGAAAAGAAGATCAAGGCCGAGCTCAAACGGCTCATGGACAACGACCGGGAGAGCTATGAGAAGTTTTACAAGGCCTTTGCGCCTCAGCTGAAGTACGGCATCGTGGGGGACTACGGCATGCACAAGGATGTGCTGCAGGATCTGCTGCTGTATTACAGCGTGAAGGAAGAAAAATTCATCAGCCTGGACGAGTATGTCAAGGCCATGCCCGAGGGCCAGAAGAAGATCTACTTCGCCTGCGCCGAGAGCGTGAAGCGGGCGGGGAACCTGCCCCAGGCGGAGCAGGTGAAGGCCGCCGGCTATGACATGCTGTGCCTGACGGACGATGTGGACGAATTCGTTATCGGCGTTCTGGGCAAGGTGGGTGAAACGGAGTTCTGCAACGTCAGCTCCGACGACCTGGGTCTGGAGACCGAGGAAGAGAAGCAGAACACCGAAAAGAAGGAAGAAGAGGCCCGGGAGCTGCTGGATTTTGTGAAAGAAAGTCTGGGCGGCACCGTGGAGGCCGTGCGCCTGAGCCATAAGCTCAAAAGCCAGCCTGTGTTCCTTGGCTCCGAGGGGGAGGTCACCCTGGAGATGGAGAAGTATTTCAATAATCTCCCCGGCGTGCCCGAGGCGGATCGGGTGAAAGCCCGGCGGGTGCTGGAGCTCAACGCCTCTCATCCCGCCTATGCGGCCCTGGAAAAGGCCCATAAGGAAGACCCGGCCCGGGCCAGGCGTCTGGCCATGGTGTTGCTGGCCCAGGCCCAGCTCATCGCCGGTCTTGACCTGGAAGACCCGGCGGCCTATACGGAACTCGTCTGCGGTCTGTTCTGATGGATAAGCTGCAAAGCTGTGAGCTTTTTCTGCTGGACATGGACGGCACGCTCTATCTGGGGGATGCCGTCCTGCCCGGTGCCCATGACTTTGTGAACGGCCTTGCCGACATGGGCCGGCGCTTTGTGTATCTGACCAACAACTCCTCCCGGGCGAGCCGGGACTATGTGAGCCGTCTGCGGCACCTGGGCTTTCCCTGCGAAAGGGAGAACGTGTTCACCTCCGGGGAGGCCAGCGCCCTGTACCTGCAGGAGCATTTCCCGGGAAAAGGGGTCTATCTGGTGGGCACCGAGGCCCTCCGGCAGGAGCTGGAGACGGCAGGGATCCGCCTGGTGGAAGAGGGGGCAGAGGTTGTGCTGGTGGGCTTTGATACAGAATTGGTTTACATAAAACTAGAAAAAGCCCTTCGTTTCCTCCGCCGGGGCGCGGCCTTTGTGGCCTGCAATCCGGACTGGGTATGCCCTTTGGACGGGGGCGAGGTTTTGCCGGACTGCGGCAGCATCTGCGCCCTGCTCACCGCCGCGGGCGGCGGGGCGCCTCTGTACATCGGAAAGCCCAACCGGAATATGGTTGACATAATATCGAAACGCTTCGCTGTGCCGCAGGAGCGGATCTGCTGCGTGGGCGACCGGCTTTACACCGACATCGCCGTGGCCCGAAACGCCGGGGCGGTGTCGGCCCTTGTTCTTTCCGGAGAAACAACAAGGGAGATGCTGGACGCATCTCCCCAAAAGCCGGATTATGTATTTGATTCGGTACAGGATCTTTATTTGAATTTGCGCCGGGGACGGTAATGCTCGAAGATGACGGCGTCGGCCGCCGCTTCGCTGTCCCAGTCCCGGGCGGTCCACAGGACCTTCATAGCCCCCATCCGTTCGCACAGCCGGACGGTGAGGGGCTTTTTGCCTGTCTGATAGGCGATGAACTGGGGCCGGCACAGGAAGTTTGACAGCAGCCGGGACAGGCAGAAGGCCAGGACCGGGTTGGTGCCCGTCAGCTCTTTGGGCAGGCAGGAAAGCTGGCCCCGCAGGATGTCCGGCGCCTGCTTTTTGAACCAGCGCACGATGAAGGGGTCAAAGCTCTCGATGCAGACCATGGGCCGGAAGCGGTCCATGAGGGCCAGGGTCTTTTCGCACAGAAGGGCGTTGCGGCTGCCCCGCTTGAGCTCCAGGATGATGGGCGTGCGGTCGCCAACGGCCTCAAAAACTTCGGACAGCAGGGGGATGCGCTCGTCGCTGCCCGCCAGACGCAGCTGCTGCAGCTCGCCCCAGCTCAGGGAGGAGAGCTCTTTGTCCACACCGCACATGCGCTCCAGGGAGTTGTCGTGAAAGACCACCACTTCGTTGTCTGCCGTGAGCTGCACGTCCAGCTCGATGCCGTAGCCGTTCTGGGCGGCGGCCCGGAAAGCGCTCAGCGAATTCTCCGGAAGGCTCTGGTCTTCTTTATACAGACCCCGATGGGCGTAATTGCGCCCGTAAAAGGGGGCTTTCATTCGTTCTCTGGCCCGGCCCGGGGCGATGAGAAACAGGCCAAGCCCTGCCAAAAGCAGCAGGATCAGCAGGATGATAAGAATGGGATGCACAGAAAACACCTCCTCGTGTTTTGAGTAATATATTATATCGTTTTTGCGCTCCGCCGTCAATTGCTGTCTTGCGGAAAGACCGGGAGACGGCCCAGGGATAGAGTTTCCATAACAAATTGATTGCAAGGCGATGCGGAAAGGTTTCAACTTCGTTACAGGTTGATTACAGTTCTGTTATGCGGCTTTACTTCCCCATTTTCTGCGGATATAATCAATTGACATAATTCCCGGAAGGATATGAGGATAAAATGAGACGCATTTTATATACAGCTCTGGCGCTGCTGGTGCTGCTGAGCCTTTGTGCCTGCGGCGCGGCGGAGCCGGAGCCCACGGCGGCGCCGGCGGCGTCCCAGCAGATGCAGACACCGGAACCCACGGCGGAGCCTACGCCGGAACCCACCCCGGAGCCCACCCCGGAGCCGCTGTTTGCCGGTTATACCGAAACGGATGCGGACTGGGCCGGGCTTTACCGGCAGTATGTGGAGGATAATTTCGATGTCATCGCCGCCCTCTGGCCGGAGGGTATGAGCGGCGTTGGCTTTGTGGATCTGGACATTGACGGCATGCCGGAAATGCTTTTGTTCGACATGGGTGCTTCCGCCACTCTGGGCCTGCAGATTTTCGATATCGTGGACGGGGCGGTGGCCTGCGTTTCCAGCGTGAACGAAGCTGCCGCCGCGGCTTTCGGCGATGCGCATTTTTCCGGGCTTTCGGTCTGCGCCAGCTATTTTGAAGATTTCCGTCTGCTGGAAAACGGAGGCGAGGTCTTCTTTACCGTTAAGAGCGCCAACGGCACGCTGGAATCCTGTTGGGAAGAGCAGCTCCGCTTCGGCAGCGGGGAGGGCAATGCGCTGACCCTGGCCAGTCTCTACCGCATGGAGACGGAAAGCGATGTGGAGAGCGGCACCATCGCCGGCGAGTATTTCTATGCCGGCGGCACGGAATGCAGCCTGGAAGAGTATCAGGACGCGGCGGCCATCGTGGAAAGCGCCCAGGATCTGGGCTATGAAGCGGCAGGGCTGTTCCTGTGGAACGACATGGAACGTTACGACACCAGCCTGGAGGGCCTTCTTGTGATGCTGGAGGACGCTGCGGCGGCCTATGTGCCCATCCTGTAAATCAAAACGAAGCCGACCGGAGCCGGACCTTGTGGTCCGGCTCTGTTTTTTGGGCGGATCTGGAAGGAATCATGAATTCTTAAAGATTAAACACTTGTGGGAATGTTCTTTTTGCTATATAATCTTAGTTTAGGTAAGACTACACATAACGAGGACAGAGGGAGCAACGCGCATGCCGACACAGTGGAAATGCTCGCCGGAGGAGCTGCACCGCAGCTATGTGGCCAACACCGAAGCCTTTTACCGGGCGGCCGGACGAGGGCTGGCCGGGGAAATGGACAGCTTCTGCGCCGATTGTGCCATGGGTCTTTTTGCCAAGGCGCCGGCGCTGACCCAGGGCCATGTGGATGCGCTCAATGAGCTTTATTCCAAGGGCCGGGAAAAGCCCCGCTGGCTTTTGTGGGAACTGTCCGGGGAAGTGTGCCGGGGAAAGGAATTTCTGCCGCCGCTGTTTTTCTGGACGCTGACGGAGCAGGATGCCCAAAAGGGGACCGAACACAGCCGCATCTTCATCCGTATGCTCACCAACATCCTTCTTTATCTGGCCGCGGTGGACGACGATGTGAGCTTTGAGGAAGCCCGCTTCATCACCGAATGCGGCGACAAGCTGACGGCCCTGTGCGATTCCGCCGGGGTGAAAAAGGGCAAGGCCGGGCTGCGCCCGGAGGACTTTGTCACCAGCGCGGAGCCGGGCTTTGCGGACAAAAACCCGCCTGCGGCCGCGGCCTCCGGCACCGCCGGGACGGAAGCGAAAATAGAAGAGGCGGCGGAAACGCCGAATCTGGATGAGCTGCTGGAGCAGCTGGAGGCCCTGGTGGGGCTGGACGAGGTGAAAAAGGAAGTCAAGTCCATGATCAACCTCGTCAAGGTGCGCAGGCTCCGCCAGGAAAACGGCCTGCCTGTGCCGCCCATGAGCCTGCACATGGTCTTTATGGGCAACCCCGGCACCGGCAAAACCACCGTGGCCCGGCTCATCGGCGGACTTTATGCCGCCATCGGCGCCCTGCCCAAAGGCCAGCTGGTGGAGGTGGACCGGAGCGGTCTGGTGGCGGGCTTTGTGGGGCAGACGGCCCTGAAAACCAAAGAGGTCATCGACTCTGCCATGGGCGGGGTGCTGTTCATTGATGAGGCCTATGCCCTGGCCGAGGGCGGGGAAAACGACTTCGGCGGCGAAGCCATCGATACCATCCTCAAGGCCATGGAAGATCACCGGGACGAGCTTGTGATCATCGCCGCGGGCTACACCGGGCCCATGGAAAAATTTCTGCATGCCAACCCGGGGCTGGAAAGCCGTTTCAACAAGTATATTTTCTTCCCCGACTACAAGGGCGAGGAGCTTTACGCCATTTTCCGCTCCCAGGTGGAGCGGGGCGGCTACCGCCTGGCGGCGGATGCCGAGGAATTCGCCAAAGAGTATTTTGACCGGCTGTATGCGGAAAGAGATGAGAACTTCGGCAACGGCCGGGATGTGCGCAACCAGTTTGAGGACATGATCCTGCGCCATGCCAACCGGGTGGCGGCGATGGAAGCGCCGGACAAGGAAGCGCTCATGCTTCTGAAAAAGGAAGACTTCCTGCCCGAAGCGGAGCAGGTGTAAGGAAAGACAGAGATTTTTTATGGAAGACAAGCATCTGGGCGTATATGTCCATATCCCCTTCTGCGCCTCCAAATGCGGCTACTGCGATTTTTACTCCCTGTCCGGCTGTGAAAAGCGCATGGGCCCCTATCAGACGGCCCTGCTGCGGCACATCGAGGAGTCCCGGGGCACCATGGCGCCGTATTACATCGACAGCCTGTATTTTGGCGGCGGCACCCCCAGCTTCTATGGGGCCAAACGCATCGCAGAGCTGTTCAACGCCCTGAAGCAGTCGGCCAAGGTGCTCAAAAGCGCGGAAGTGACGGTGGAATGCAACCCCGACAGCATCCGCCGGCGGGAGCTGGCCGTTCTGCGCCGGGAGGGCGTGAACCGTATCTCCCTGGGGGTGCAGACCGCCAGCGACGATCTGCTGAAGATCATCGGCCGCCGGCACAACTTCACCCAGGTGAAAAACGCCGTCCGGGCCATCCGGGCGGAGGGCTTTCACAACCTGAGCATGGATCTGATCTACGGCCTGCCCATCCAGACGAAAAATGACTGGGCGGATTCCCTGTCCCGGGTGCTGGATCTGGGGCCGGAGCATATTTCCTGCTACGGGCTGAAGCTGGAAGAGGGCACGCCCATGTTTGAAAAATACAGCGGCAGCCCGATCATCCCTTCGGACGACGAGCAGGCCGATATGTATCTTTTCGCGGTGGAGACGCTGGAGCATTACGGCTACCGGCAGTATGAGATCTCCAACTTTGCCCGCCCGGGCTTTGAATCCCGGCACAACATGAAATACTGGGACCTGGACGACTACATCGGCTTCGGCCCCGGCGCCCATTCCTGCATGGACAACACCCGCTACAGCTACATCCGGGACATGGATGCCTATATCCGGGCCATGGATCAGGGCGGCGCGAACATTCTGGAGGAATACGAGCGGCTGGACGAACTGGATCGGGCGGCGGAGTATATCATGCTGGGTATGCGCCGCTCCATCGGCATCAGCCGGGAGGAATACAGCCGGGTCTACCGCTCCAGCTTTGATCCGCTGGAGAAAAAACTGGAGCTGTTTGAGAAAAACGGCTGGGCCAAACAGACCAACGGCCGCTGGGCGTTTACGTCCTCGGGCTTTCTGCTGTCCACGACCCTGATCGGGCTTTTGCTGGAAGAGCAGGCACTGCACAAGCTTTCGGGCAATCCCTGGGTGGAGCCCCGGAAGGCGGCGCCGGAAACGGAGCAGGTGCATATCAACGCGGAAGAGGTAAAGCTGCCGTCGGGCGGCCATCGTCATTGACAGGAGGGAACGGTATGGGAGCGCACGAAGCACCCAAAAGCAACGTCCGCAAAGGACGGGAAAACATCGAGAATCTGGAATGGGGACTCCCTCCGGAAGAAGAAAAGGAAGAGACCGCTGCGGTCAGCCAGCCCGAACCCCGCCGGGGCAGGCCCGGCTGGTTTGTGGGACTGATATCGGCGCTGTGCGTGATCGCGGTGCTGGCGCTGGCCGGCGCGGGCTTTGTGTTCTACACGGCCTCGCTGGACACCATCTATCCCAATGTGCTGCTGGACGGCGTGTATGTGGGCGGCATTACGCCGGAAGCAGCGGCTCTGCTGCTGCAGAGCCAGGGCGAAGAGGGCTTTGACGGCAAGAGCGTTACGGTGGAGCTGCCCATGGGCGAGAGCCTGACGGTGACGGCGGAGCAGCTGGGTCTGGGCGGCGATCCGGCCGCCGCGGCCCGGGAAGCCTTTGCCTACGGTCGTGACGGCGGCTATATCCAGAACGCGGTGAACTATATCAAGTGCTTCTGGGGCCAGGGCGTGAACATCCTCTGGAAGGGCAGCGGCGTGGATACCCAGGCCCTGCAGCAGATCGTCACCGCCGCCGCAGAGCCGCTGAACCGGCGGCTGGAAAGCGCCGGGGCGGAGATCACCGAACAGAGCGTTACCTTCACCAAGGGCGCCGGCGCCATGGAGCTGGATGTGCAGGAGCTGTCCGACCTTATCGGCATGGCGTTTGCGCAGGAAAACTATGAGGACATGGAATACATCCCCGAGATCGAAGGGGAGGCCAATGTGGAGCTGGAGAGCCTTTACAGCGAGATCTACCGGGCGCCGGAAAATGCCGGCTATGACAAGGCCACCGGCGCCGTCACCGAGCATGTGCCGGGCCTGGACTTTGACATGGAAGCGGCCCGGGCCCTGCTGGAGGAGACCCGGAACGGCGAAGAAGTGGTGATCCCGCTGACCGTCATCGAGCCGGCCATCAGCACCGACATGATGGAAGAATACCTTTTCCGGGATCTGCTGTCGGAAAAGGGCACCTACTACGGCACCGGCACCAGCGGCCGCAACACCAACATCCAGCTGGCTTCCAATGCCATCGACGGCACCGTGCTTCTGCCGGGGGAGGAGTTCGACTATAACCTCTGCCTTGGCGAGCGCACCGCTGCCAAGGGTTATCAGGAAGCCGGCGTCTATACCAACGGCCAGCACTCCACCGGCATCGGCGGCGGCATCTGCCAGGTCAGCTCCACGCTGTACTACTGCGCCATGTATGCCGACCTTGACATCACCGAGCGGGTGGACCATTACTTCACCGTGGGCTATCTGCCCATAGGCCTGGACGCCACGGTGAGCTGGGGCGGCCCCAACCTGCGCTTTGTCAACCAGACGGACTATCCCGTCAAGATCGAATCCTGGACCAGCGGCGGCAACATCTACGTGCAGATCTGGGGCACGAACCTGGACGGCCGCTATGTGGAAGTGAAAACCGATGGCTGGGAGGACGCGGATTACTACTATGCCGTGAGCTACCGCAGCACCTATGCGGCGGACGGCACGGTTCTGCGGGAATCCGAGGCGGAATACAGCCAGTACCACAAGTACGAAGCCACGGAGGAATAACAAGACCCGGCCCCCGGCCGGTATCCATATCACGGAGGACGAAATGAACAAGGAAAAGTTTTATATCACAACCCCCATCTACTACCCCTCGGACAAGCTGCACATCGGCCACACCTACTGCACCGTGGCCACCGACGCCTTCGCCCGCTACAAGCGGCTGCGGGGCTATGATGTGATGTTCCTCACCGGCACCGATGAACACGGCCAGAAGATCGAGGAAAAGGCCAAAAACGCCGGTGTGAGCCCCCAGCAGTTCGTGGACAATATCGTGGCCGGGCAGGGCGGCATTCTGGATCTGTGGAAGCTGATGAACATCTCCAACGACCGCTTCATCCGCACCACCGACGACTACCATGTGGAGGCCATCCAGAAGATCTTCCGCAAAATGTACGAAAACGGCGACATCTACAAGGGTGCCTATAAGGGTATGTACTGCACGCCCTGCGAAAGCTTCTGGACCGAGAGCCAGCTGGTGGACGGCA
>CAZSAX010000066.1:5068-11052 GCA_964605075.1 uncultured Oscillospiraceae bacterium | reverse complement strand
GAGCAGCGGACTGAAAATCCGCGTGTCGTTGGTTCGATTCCGACCCCAGGCACCACTTATTAGGCGCCATAGCCAAGTGGTAAGGCAGGGGACTGCAAATCCCCGATTCCCCAGTTCAAATCTGGGTGGCGCCTCCATAAGTGCATGAAAGAGAAACAGCTTCTGCTGTTTCTCTTTTTTATTTTTGGCAGGGAAGTTCATTGCGGCGGAGAGCGTTCTGCGCTATAATATTTATAGTTTTTATAGTTTATCCGGGAGGTTTGGACTTTATGAGGCGAGGATCAAAAACGTTTTTTGCTGTGCTGCTGGCCCTTGCTGTGCTGACGGCGATGCTTTGCGGATGTTCGGCTCCGGCAGAGATCCCGGTGCCCGCGGCGACCGATGAGCCGGCGGCGGAAGAGATGAAGGATATTGTGATCCTGTTTACCAACGATGTGCACTGCGGGATCGAAGACGATATCGGTTACTCGGGACTGGCGGCTTATAAGAAGTCCGTGGAGGCCCGCACGCCCTATGTGACTCTGGTGGACTGCGGCGATGCGATCCAGGGCGGCTTTATCGGCACCATTTCCAAAGGCGCCTACATCGTGGAGATCATGAACGAGCTGGACTATGACCTGGCGGTGCCGGGCAACCATGAGTTTGACTACGGCATGGAGCAGCTGTCGGCGTTGCTGGACGCAGCGGAGGCTCAGTATCTGGCCTGCAACGTGGACTACAGCGGCGCCGGGACCAGCGCGCTGGCGGCGGCCAGGCCTTATGAGATCCTTGAATATGGCGATACCGCCGTCGCCTTCATCGGCATTACCACGCCGGAGAGCATCACCAAGAGCACGCCTTCGTATTTTATGGAGGACGGGGACTATGTCTATTCCTTTGTTTCCGGGGAGGACGGTCAGCTTCTTTATGACCGGGTGCAGAGCTATGTGGATGAATGCCGGGCCCAGGGGGCGGATTATGTGATCGCGCTGTCCCATCTGGGGGATCTGGCGGAGTCTTCGCCCTATACTTCGGTGGAACTGATCGAAAATACCAGCGGCATCGACGCCGTGCTGGACGGCCATGCCCACAGCGTGATTCCCTGCCGGGTGGAAGAAAACCGGGAGGGAGAAGCGGTGCTGCTGAGCTCCACGGGCACGAAGCTGGATAACATCGGCCAGCTGGTCATAAGCGCCGGGGGCTATGTGAGCGTGGGCCTGATTTCCGACTACGCGGGCAAAGACGCGGAATTTGATGCCTTTTACGACGAACTCAAAGCGGAATACGAGGACGATATGAACCGGGTGGTGGCGACGTCCGATATCGCCCTTTCCATCAGCAGTGAGGCCGGTGTGCGATTGGTGCGCTGCCGGGAAACGGCCATCGGCAACTTCTGTGCCGACGCTTACCGGGCGGTAACCGGGGCGGATGTGGCCTTTGTCAACGGCGGCGGCATCCGGGCGGATCTGCCGGAGGGGGATATACTTTACGCCGATGTACTGGCGCTGCATCCTTTCGGCAATACCCTTTGCGTGGCCAAGGCCACGGGGCAGGAGATCCTGGATTGTCTGGAGGTATCCTGCATGAACACCCAGGCGGAGGCCTCGGCCGAGGGCCAGGCCCTGGGGGAAAACGGCAGTTTTCTGAGCGTTTCCGGTCTGTGCTACACCATTGATACCTCCGTTGAATCGTCGGTGGTCTTTGATGAAAACGGGATGTTTGTGGCGGTGGAAGGGGAGCGCCGGGCCAGGGATGTGCAGATCCTGAACGAAGACGGTGAGTATGAGCCCATCGATCCGGAGCGGGAATACACCGTGGCCTCCCATAACTATCTCATAAAAGACTCCGGCGGCGGCATCAATGTGTTTGCGGACAATGAGCTTATCATTTCCGAGGGAATGGCCGACTACCAGGTCATTCTGACCTATATAACCGAATATCTGCAGGGAGAACTGGGCGGAATGTATGCGCAGACGGAGGGCCGGATCCTGGTGGAATGAGGCGTTTGTTATACAAATTGTATATTTTTTCCTTGTGAGAATATGCCTGACGTAAGAATTGGTTACATTTTGTTGACAAATTGTTGTCAGTTACTATCTTTACATTCAGAGACGTGCGTGTTAATATAATTTCAATCATGATTATAATGAAAGGATTGTCTGCCCATGGCAAGAAAGAATAAGGAGCCCGAAGAGCCGAAGGTCAAGAAAGTCAAGGAACCCAAGGCGAAGAAGGCCAAGAAGGTCAAGGAACCGAAGGCGAAAAAGGCCAAAAAGGTCAAAGAGCCCAAGGTTAAGAAGGTCAAAAAGACCAAAATGGCTCCGAACAATGCGGCCGGCGAGAAGAAAAAATACCGCGTGATCGGCAGCCCGGCCCGGGTGCTGGCCATCGCGGCGGTGATCAGTCTGCTGCTGGGCCTGTTCCTGTTTAAGTTCTATTACCAGTATTACAGCTATGTCGACTACATCGTCGGCGGCGTGATCGCGCTGGTGGGCGTGTTCAGCCTGGTGGCTTATTTTGTCAAGCAGATGATCGACGGCGTTTACCGCAACGAGTTTGCCCTGGGCATTATCTGCATCGGCATCGGCGGCTGGATCATTCTGCGCAGCGGCGCGGACTATACTTTCTTCCTGAAGGTCATTGGTCTGCTGTGCGCGCTGGACGGTGTGATCAAGCTGCAGTATACCCTGGACCTGATCCGCATGGGCTACAAGAAATGGTGGCTGCCTCTGGCGCTGAGCATTTTGAGCCTGGCCATCGGCGTTGTGGTGCTGATGGATCTGCTGGGCGGTCTGCAGTGGGCTACGAAGGTGTCTTACATCGGTCTGGCGCTGTGCGTCAATGCGGTGCTGGACGTTGTGACCCTGGTCGCCATTGTCCTGCGCAACCGCAAGGCCAGCAAGGCGGCGGAAGCGCCGGAAGAAGTGCCGGAAGAAGCGGAAGCCCCGGCCATCGAGGTGGAGATCGTGGAAGAAGAGGAACTGCTTCCCATCCTGGAAGAGAGCTTCCCGGCCAGCGTGCCCGGAGAGGCTCCCATGGCGGCTTCGGCGGAAATCTCTGCGGCGGAAGAACCTACAGAGGCTGAGGAAAAGCCGGAAGAGTAACCAACAAAAATCGCGGCAGTCGGACAGACTGCCGCTTTTTTTGCGCCGATTGTGAAAAAGTTTGCTTGTAAAAGCCACGGGGATGGAATATAATGAAGCACAATGTTATTCTCGGGAGAGTATTATGGCTTTGTTTGACGAGTATCTGGCCGCGGGCCGAAAAGGTTATCTGATCGGCATCGGCGGCGTTTCCATGGCCCCTCTGGCGGAGGTTCTGTGCGGCATGGGACTGTCCATTGCCGGCAGCGACATGCAGGAAAGCGATAAAGTTGCGGAACTGCGCCGGAAGGGGATCCATGTAAATATCGGTCACCATGGGGAGAACATCCTGCCGGAGTATGAATTCGTGGTGCGTACCGCTGCGGTTCACGATGAAAATCCCGAAATCATGGCCGCCCGGGCCCTTGGTATTCCTGTTTTTGAGCGCACCCAGGCCTGGGGCGCTTTGATGAAGGATTACAAAAACGCGCTTTGCATTGCCGGCACCCACGGCAAAACCACCACGACCTCCATGTGCACCCACATCCTGATGGCGGCGGAGAAGGACCCCACGGTCATGATCGGCGGCACGCTGCCGCTGCTCAAGGCCGGCCACCGCATCGGCGGCGGCGACACCATCGTGATGGAATCCTGCGAGTATTACGACAGCTTCCTGGCATTTTATCCCACGGTGGCGGTGCTGCTGGACGTGGAGGCCGATCATCTGGACTATTTCAAGGATCTGGAGGATGTGAAGCGTTCGTTCCGTCAGTTTGCGGAACTGGTGCCGGAGGACGGCATGGTGGTGGCCAACTATGACGACCCCAACACCATGGACGCCATCCGGGGCATTGAGCGCCCGGTCATCACCTTCGGCCTTTCGCCGGAGGCGGATGTGCGTGGGGAGAACATCGAGGCCCACGGCGCCCAGACGGAGTTTGATGTGGTCTACAAGGGAGAAGTGTTCACCCGGCTGAATCTCCGCGTGCCCGGAAAACACAACATCATGAATGCGCTGGCGGCCACGGCCGCCGCCATCGTGCTGGGCATTTCGCCCACGGCGGTGACCTATGGCCTGTCCGCCTTCCGGGGCGCCAACCGGCGCTTTGAGTTTAAAGGGAAATTCAATGGCGCGGATGTTTATGACGATTATGCCCATCATCCCGGCGAGCTGAAGGCGCTGCTGGATGCGGTGGAGCCGCTGGGCTACAAGAGGGTCGTGCTGGTGTTCCAGCCCCATACCTATACCCGCACCAATGCGTTTTTCGATGATTTTGTGGAGCAGCTGAAGCGGCCGGACCTGACGTATCTGGCGGAGATCTATGCGGCCCGTGAAGTCAATACGCTGAACATTTCTTCGGCGGATCTGGCCAAAGAGATCCCCAACAGCATGTTTTTCCCCTCCTTTGAGGAACTGGAAAAGGCTCTGCGCTGGACCGCCGCCCCCGGCGATCTGATCCTCACGGTGGGCGCCGGCGACGTTTACAAGATCGGGGAAGACATCCTGCGGGATTAAAATTTAAAACGTCGAACCGCGATTTGGCAGTTTGCATACTGTCGGAGCGCGGTTCGGCGTATTTTTTTATGTGTCAAATTATCTACTTTTATTGAAAAATTTCCATGGTTATATTATAATTAGTTAATTTTAAAATGCCCCTATTATACATACTATTGCGGAGGTAAGATTATGTCCATTGAGGATCGTTTTGTTGGCGAGGGCCTGACCTTTGACGACGTTCTGCTGGTTCCGGCGGAAAGTCACATTCTCCCCGCAGATGTGGATCTGCAGACCCGGCTGACCCGGAAGGTGAAGCTGAACATTCCCCTGATGAGTGCGGCTATGGATACCGTCACCGAGTACCGGATGGCCATTGCCATCGCCCGCGAAGGCGGCATCGGCGTCATTCACAAGAACATGTCCATCGACGCCCAGGCAGAGCAGGTGGATATGGTCAAGCGCAGTGAAAACGGCGTCATCACCGATCCGTTCTATCTTACCGCCGACGCCACCCTGGCGGAGGCTGATGCCCTTATGGGCAAGTTCCGCATTTCCGGCGTTCCCATCGTGGACAAGGCCGGCCGCCTGGAAGGCATCATTACCAACCGCGACCTGAAGTTTGAGGAAGATTACAGCCGCCGCATCCGGGAAGTGATGACCAGCGAGAACCTGATCACCGGCAAGGTGGGCACCTCTCTGGACGAGGCCAAGCAGATCCTGCGCCGGCACAAGATCGAAAAGCTTCCCATCGTGGATGACAATAACGTCCTGCGGGGCCTGATCACCATCAAGGACATTGAAAAGGTCATGAAGTACCCCAACTCCGCCAAGGACGAAAACGGCCGGCTGCTCTGCGCGGCTGCCATCGGCGCCACCGCCGACGTTCTGGATCGCTGCCGCGCCCTGGTGGACGCCGGTGTTGACGTTCTGGCTCTGGACTCCGCGCACGGCCATTCCGGCAACATCCTGCGCTCCGTGTCCATGGTGAAGGAAGCCTTCCCCGATATTGCCCTCATCGCGGGCAACGTGGCTACCGCCGAAGGCACCGAGGCCCTTATCAAGGCCGGCGCCGACTGCGTGAAGGTGGGCATCGGTCCCGGCTCCATCTGCACCACCCGCGTGGTGGCCGGTATCGGTGTGCCTCAGATCACCGCCATCATGAAGGCGGCGGAAATTGCCAGCAAGTATGATATCCCCATCATCGCCGACGGCGGCGTGAAGTACTCCGGCGACCTGGTCAAGGCCATTGCGGCCGGCGGCAGCGTGGTGATGCTGGGCTCTCTGCTGGCGGGCTGCGAGGAGTCTCCCGGAGACACCGAGATCTATCAGGGCCGTCAGTTCAAGGTCTACCGCGGCATGGGCAGTCTGGCTGCCATGGCCCGGGGCTCCAAGGACCGTTACTTCCAGCAGGACAACACGAAGCT
>CAZSAX010000066.1:1797-5058 GCA_964605075.1 uncultured Oscillospiraceae bacterium | reverse complement strand
GTGGAAGGCCGCGTGCCTTACCGCGGGAGCGTGTCCGACAACATCTTCCAGCTCATGGGCGGTCTGCGCAGCGGTATGGGCTATTGCGGTGCTCCCGATATCCAGACCCTGCAGAGCAGCTCCAAGTTCGTGCGTATCACCGGCGCCGGCCTGAAGGAGAGCCATCCCCACGACATCTACATCACCAAGGAAGCGCCCAACTACTCCGTCAACCCCGAGAACTGATTTTCCGGCGGCATAAAACGGAAGGACCTTCCACCCGGGCAAGGAGGCAGCCATGAACGAGGCCATCGCAAAGCTCCGACAGATGATCGCTGAGAGCGATAACATCGTTTTCTTCGGCGGCGCGGGGGTTTCCACCGAAAGCGGGATCCCTGATTTCCGCAGTGTGGACGGTCTGTACAATCAGCATTACAAATATCCGCCGGAGACCATTCTTTCGGCCAGCTTCTTTGAAAGAAATCCCGAGGAGTTTTACCGCTTCTACCGGGAAAAGCTTGTCATCCGCGGCGATGTGCGGCCCAATGCCGCCCATCGCCGGCTGGCGGAGCTGGAGAAGGAAGGGAAGCTCAAGGCGGTCATCACCCAGAACATTGACGGTCTGCACCAGGCCGCCGGAAGCCGGGAGGTGCTGGAACTGCATGGAACCACCCATCGCTGCTACTGTGCCCGCTGCCGGAAACCTTTTCCGAAAAGATTCATCGATGATGGCAAGGGCGTGCCCCGCTGCGACTGCGGGGGCGTGGTGCGGCCGGATGTGGTTCTGTACGAAGAGGGCCTGGACCAGGATGTGATGAACCGGGCGGTGCGGTACATTGCCAATGCCGACATGCTCATCGTTGGCGGCACATCCCTGGTGGTTTATCCCGCGGCCGGGCTGATCCACTACTACAAGGGCGAGAAGCTGGTTCTTGTCAACCGGGGACAGACGCCCCGGGACCAGTATGCCGATCTGGTGGTGCGGGAAAACATCGGCGAGGTTTTTTCGCAGGTATGAAAACAGACGTTCTGGGCGTTTTGTTCGATAAGGTCTGTATGGATGAGGCGGTGAGCCGGGCTCTGGCGCTGATGAAGGAGCGCCGGGGCGCTTATGTGTGCACGCCGAATCCGGAGATCGTGTGGGCTTGCCACCGGCAGCCGGCCGTGATGGAAGCGGTGCGCGGGGCGGATCTGGTCCTGGCAGACGGCGTCGGCATACTGATGGGGGCCAGAATTCTTGGTTGCCCGCTGCCGGAACGGGTGACGGGCTACGACTTCTGCTGTGCGCTGCTGGCAGCTATGGAGGGATCCGTGTTCCTTCTGGGCGGGCGGCCCGGTGTGGCGGTCCGGGCGGCGGAAAAAATTGAAAAGGAATACCCTGCGCTGCGTGTCTGCGGCTGGAACGATGGTTTTTACAGCGACGAAGATGCGCTGCTGCGGCGCATACGGGCGGCGGCGCCGGATTTTCTGATCGTTTGTTTGGGTATGCCCAAACAGGAACTATTTATGCAGCGATATGCCGGCCTGCCGGAGATCGGTCTGATGGCCGGGCTTGGCGGCGCGCTGGATGTGCTGGTGGGGGACATCCCCCGGGCGCCGGAATTTTTCATCCGGCATAAAATCGAGTGGCTCTACCGCCTGTGGCGGGAGCCCAAACGAATCAAAAGACAGATTCGGCTGCCGCTGTATTTGTTGGCGGTGATCAAACAGAGGAGAAACAATGAAAAAGGGAAAACTGATCGTTCTTGAGGGAATTGATGGAAGCGGAAAATCCACTCAGTATGAGCTTCTGTGCCAGCGCTTTGAAAAGGAGGGGATCGCTGTCCACAACATCGTTTTTCCCCGTTATTCCGAGCCTTCTTCCGCCCTGATACGCATGTATCTGGGAGGCGAATTCGGCGAGAATCCCGCCGATGTAAGCGCTCATGCGGCTTCGGCCTTTTACACGGTGGACCGCTATGCCTCCTATAAACAGGACTGGGGAAAGATTTATGAAGCCGGCGGACTGATCCTGGCGGACCGCTACACCACCTCCAACGCCGTCCATCAGGGATGCAAGGTGCCGGAGGCGGAACTGCCGGCCTATTTTGACTGGCTGTACGATTTTGAATATGTTCATATGGGGCTGCCCAAGCCCGATATGGTGATATATCTGGATGTTGACATCCAGACATCCCTGAACCGCATGCGTCACCGGGAACAGCGCACCAACACCCAGGCGGACATCCATGAAAAAGATGTTCAGTATCTGGAAAAATGCCTGCGCACCGGAGAAAAGGCTGCGGCCCACTATAACTGGACCCGCATCGCCTGCTTCAAGGACGGCCGGGACCGGGATCGGATGGAAAAGCATGAGGAGATCTTCTCCTGCATAAAAAAAGCGGGGCTCATCTGAGCCCCCAGCGCGGACCGTGTTTCTGGTTTATGTTGTCAGCAGCCGCAGCCGCAGTTGCTGTTGCTGCTCTCGCAGCCGCAGCCGCAGTTGCCGCCCCAGCCCAGCAGCAGGATGATGATGAGGACGATAACGATCCAGGAGCTGTTGTTGCAGGAATTGCAGAACATAATGAATTTCCTTTCTCCGCACATGAAGCTGTTCGCAGCCGCCGGTGCGGTGATGAGCGGCGCGGGATCATCCGTGCCATACTATGACAAATGCCGATCTTGCGTTACAAATCGGAAGGAGCGATAAAATGCCGCCGAAAAAACCCAACGAAGAATTTGATATGTCTGAATTCGAGGATCTTCTGCGCCCGGAAAATGCCCCGGAGACGGACGGACTGAATATACCCGAATTCTCCTTGGCTGACTATGATCTCTTCCTGGAGACAGAGCTTCCGATGGAAGAGGTGCCGGAAGAAAAAACCTCCGAGGCTGAAGACGTGCTGGAACTGGAAAGCTTTCTGAAGTTCTACGACGAAGCTCCCACGCCGGCGGCCGAAGCGGAAGAAGCCGACGAAGAGCAGCCGGAGGAACCGGAGAGAGCGGAGGAGCCCGAAAGGGCGGCGCCGAAGTCCCGGCGGCGCAAGCAGCGCGCAAGGGAGGAGACGCTTTTCTCCGATGCCGCGGATGACCCTGCCGTTGCGGCTGTGCCGGAGGAAAGTATTCCGGAAGAGGATGTTTCGGACGGGGAGGACGCCGATGAGGAAGAGCGTCCCCATTTCTCGCTGGCGGGCCTGTTTGGCCGCCGAAACGCCGAGGCCGAGGATGTGGAAGAGGCGGAAGAAGCAGAGGACGCCGATGAGGAAGAGCGTCCCCATTTCTCGCTGGCGGGCCTGTTTGGCC
>CAZSAX010000066.1:0-1697 GCA_964605075.1 uncultured Oscillospiraceae bacterium | reverse complement strand
GCCGAAACGCCGGCGCCGAGGATAGGGAAGAAGATCAGGACGCCGCGGTCAATGAGGCGGAGGCTGATATCCAGGCCCGGCCCGGCAAGCTGTCGGCGGACAAGGAAAAACTCTTTGCCATGCTCTATCCCCGGAAAAAGGGCGGGGAAGAAGCGGCGGAGAGCGCCGGGGAAGATGAAGCTGCCGCGCCTGCGGCAGATGCAGCTGGGAAACCGGGACTCCAGGCGGTGCAGGAAGTTTCTGTCGCGGCCCAGGGGCCGGCCTGGCAGGATCTGGCCCGGGAACCCAAGGCCGGCGAGATGCTGGTTTTGGATTCGGAGCTGGACGAAATTGATTATTACGATGAAGAGGATCTGCCGGAGCTCCGCGACTATATGCCGGTGCGCTTTGCCCGATACGGTCGGCTGGGCATCGGCGGCGGTCTGATGTATGCGCTGTTTGTGATCAGCATGAGCGTGATCCTGGCCTGCGCGGGCTGGCTGTTTGCGTCGGATGTTCTGGCGCTGAACAAGCCGGACACCACCTCCATCGTGACCATTGTGGAATATGTGCCCGGGCCGGACGATGTTTACAACGAAGACGGCGACCCGGTGGATGAAGACGGCAATGTGATCCAGGTGGACATTGACCAGGTGGCTTCGGCGCTGAAAAGCGGCGGCGTGATCGAATACAAATGGCTGTTCAAGCTCTTTGCGGAACTCTCCACAGCTCATGCCAAGATCGACCCCGGCACCTACGATGTGTCCGCCAAGCTGGACTACCGAGCGCTGGTCACGGAGATGCAGACGGGCTCGGATTCGCAGGAGATCACCCGCATCACCATCCCCGAAGGCTACAACATGGAGCAGATCTTCCAGCTGCTGGAGGACAATGGCATCTGCGACAAGGAAGACCTTTACGAAGCGGCGGCCAACTATGACTACAGCTACGAATGGCTGGACGGCCTGGAGCTGGGCGATGCCAGCCGGCTGGAAGGCTATCTGTTCCCGGATACCTATGACTTCTATCAGGGTGAGTCGGCGGTGAATGCCATTGACCGCTTCCTTAACCGCTTCCACTATATCCTGACCCTGGATATGTACAAGCAGGCGGAGAACCTGGGCATTAGTTTGCATGAAGCCGTGATCATTGCTTCCCTTATTGAGAAGGAAGCGGGCGCGGAGGATGACCGGAGTCTGTTCTCCTCGGTCATTCACAACCGTCTGGACAGCGGCTGGAAGCTGCAGCTGGACTCCACGCTGAACTATATCAAGGGTACCAACACGCTGGATCTCAGCTACGATGACATGGAGATCGACAGCCCCTACAACACCTATCTTTACGAAGGTCTGCCCGCCGGACCCATCTGCAGTCCGGGCAAGGATTCCCTGGTGGCGGCCCTCAACCCCAGCAGCACCAACTACTGGTATTGGTATGCCTATGAGGGCGTGACCTACTTCTTCAGCAGCAGCTCGGCGTTCGACGATTTTGCTGCAGCCCATCCCTATTGATGATTTAAAATTTGAGGTATAAAGACATGGAAAAGAAATTTGGACTGAACGAGCTGCGGGAGATGTTTCTGAGCTTTTTTGAAAGCAAGGGCCATCTTCGTCTGCCCAGCTTCTCTCTGATCCCCCAGAATGACCCCTCGCTGCTGCTTATCAACTCCGGCATGGCGCCTATGAAGCCCTACTTCACCGGCGAGCAGGAGCCGCCCC
>CAZSAX010000065.1:0-11123 GCA_964605075.1 uncultured Oscillospiraceae bacterium | reverse complement strand
CCATGCAGCTGCTGGAAATGGATGTGCCCATGGTGGTGGCGCTGAACATGATGGATGAGTTGACCGGCAACAGAGGCTCCATTGACATCAACCAGATGGAACAGCTGCTGGGGGTGCCTGTGGTGCCGATCTCTGCGGCGAAGAACCAGGGCGTTGACGAGCTGGTGAAGCACGCCCTGCACATTGCAAGATATCAGGAAAAGCCTCTGCGGCAGGATTTCTGCAGCGAAAAGGATTTTAACGGTGCGGTTCACCGCTGCCTGCATGCCGTGATCCATTTGATTCAGGATCATGCCGAGAACGCCGGGATTCCTGTCCGGTTCGCGGCCAGCAAGCTGGTGGAAGGAGATGCCCTGATATTGGAGCAGCTCAAGCTGGACCAGAACGAGAAGGAGATGCTGGAACATATCATTTGCCAGATGGAGATGGAGCGCGGGCTGGACAGAAGCGCCGCCATCGCGGATATGCGCTTCAGTTTCATTGAAAGGGTCTGTGAACAAACCGTCACGAAACCCGCAGAGAGCCGGGAGCATAAGCGCAGTCAAGCGCTGGATCGAATTCTGACGGGGAAGTATACGGCGATTCCCTGCTTTGTCGGTATCATGGTGCTGATTTTCCATCTGACCTTTAACGTCATTGGTGCGTGGCTTCAGGGCGTTCTGGAAACTGGAATTGAAGCGCTGACCGGAGTGGTGGATCGCTGGCTGACGGCGGTCAATGTCAATGAAGCCATCCACAGTCTGCTCATTGATGGCATTTTTGCCGGCGTGGGAAGCGTTCTGAGCTTTCTGCCCATCATCGTCACCCTGTTCTTTTTCCTTTCTCTGCTGGAGGATAGCGGATACATCGCCCGTGTGGCATTTTTTATGGACAAGCTGCTGCGCAAGATCGGCCTGTCCGGTCGGAGCATCGTTCCCATGCTGATCGGCTTCGGCTGTACTGTGCCGGCTGTTATGGCTACACGGACATTGCCCAGCGAGCGCGACCGAAAAATGACCATTCTGCTGACACCCTTCATGAGCTGCACCGCGAAACTTCCCATTTACGCCTTCTTTGTAGATGCCTTTTTCCCGGCGCATAAGGGGCTGATCATGACCGGGATGTATTTGCTGGGGATTGTTGCGGGAGTTCTGGTGGCGTTTTTATACAAAAAAACCATGTTCAAGGGGGAGGCGGTTCCTTTTGTGATGGAACTGCCGAACTACCGTCTGCCCGGCATAAAGAACGTTGCAAGACTTCTTTGGGAAAAAGCGAAAGACTTTTTGGAACGGGCATTCTCCGTCATTCTCATTGCCACTGTGGCAGTTTGGTTCCTGCAGAGCTTTGATCTGCGGCTGAACATGGTAATGGATTCCCAGGACAGCATTCTGGCGGCTGTTTCCGGATGGCTGGTGCCTCTGTTTAAGCCCATCGGCCTGGGGGATTGGCGGATCTGCACCTCCTTGATCAGTGGTTTTATGGCAAAAGAAAGCGTCGTATCCACGCTGGAGATCCTTTTCGGCGGTTCAGTGGCGACGGCACTCTCTCCGTTGTCCGCCGCATCTCTGCTGGTGTTCAGCCTGCTGTATACGCCATGCGTTGCAGCGATCGCATCGGTCAAGCGGGAGCTGGGCGGAAAATGGGCTGTTGGCGTAGCGCTGTGGCAGTGTGTGGTGGCATGGATCGCCGCGCTGGTTGTGAGGGCCATCCTTTTGCTTGTTGGAATGGCGTGATATGAATCTTTCGGATTATCTTCTGATTTGTGTAATACTGCTGGCCCTGATCTGGGCTGTCCGAGTATGCATCCGCCATCATGCCCGAGGGAAAACCTGCTCAGGGGATTGTTCCCATTGCGGTAACAACTGCAGAAAATAAAATACAATGCCGAGGCACAACGCCAAAGAAGCAGAGAGGAACTCCCGATGGAACAGGATTTCCTCTCTGTTTGTCCGGGGGCGATTCGGCCTGCAGGAGTGGATAAGGCCGCTTGAGGCCGCTTATTCGGTGTTACACATGGCAAGGCAGTGACGATGACCATGATAACGGTGCCAAGCGTCACACCGGCTGAACGGCAAAGAAAAGCTCCCGATGCCTGCCTTGCGGCGGGATCGGGAGTTTTTTGCAGATAAAATGCCTTGCTTATTCCAGAACTTCGCGGATGACCTCCAGAAACAGCCGGGCGGCGGGATTTGCCACATTCCGATGCCAGGCGACCACATAAGTGCGGATGGCATCGGTGCCGGGGATGCGCACAAGCTTGACGTTTTTGGAATAGAAAACGCTTCCCAGGGCCTCCGGAACGATGGCGATGCCGGTGCCGGCGCCCACGGAAAGGAGAACTGCCTCGGCCCGGTCGTACTGGCAGACGGTGTTGGGAGTGAAATGGCGGGCATCGCAGACGCGGCGGATCTCGTTATACAGCGCTGGGCCGTCGGATTCCGAGACGGCGATGAAGCGTTCACCGGTCAGGCGGGAGAAATCCAGCGGCTCATCGGCCAGCGGATGGTCGGCGGGGAAGGCCACACAGAGATGGTCCACATGGGATACCAGGCTGTCAAAGCTTTCGCCGGCCGGCACCATTTCCTGAACCGCAAAGTGGAAATCGTACTTGGCCTCATTCATGGCCAGCACTTCGCTGCGGCCGGAGGTAAAAGTGATGTCGGTGAGAATATCGGGATAGCGCCGGGAGAAAGCCGCCAGACATTTGGACAGAACGGCGCTGGAGGTAGTCAGTGCGGATATGGTCACGCTGCCGGTCTTGCCGTGTTCCATCTGGTGGATGCGGAAGGCGGTTTTTTCTGCAATGTCCACCATCTCAAGCGCGCTGGGCAGAAGCTCACGGCCGGCATCGGTGATGGAAACGCCTTTCCGTGACCGGAGAAACAGCGGTGCACCCAGCTGTTTTTCCAGTTCCACGATGCTGTGGCTCATGGAGGGTTGGGTAATGCCGCAGCGCCGGGCTGCTTCGGAGAAGTTCAGCGTCTGCGCCAGGGCAATGAAATATTTCAGTTGTGTAACGTCCATGGGGTTCACCTCTGTGCCTATTATCCATTTTTTCATCTTCAAAGTCAAGGTGAGGATCGGCTTACAGCATTTCAAAGACCATCCTGAGAATGTAAAGCAGTTGACAGTCTGAACTGCCGGATTCCGTTATGATGGGGACGGAAAGGGAGGGATGACAGTGGTGACCGATCTGACACAGGGGAAACCCTTGCGGGTTATCTGGAATTTTTCGCTTCCGCTGCTTCTTTCGACCGCTCTGCAGCAGCTCTATAATATAGCGGACAGTGTGATCGTTGGGCAGTACACGGGGGCAGAAGGCCTGGCGGCCATTGGTGCGGCTTATCCGATCACGCTGTTTTATATTGCCTTTGCCACCGGCGCGGCCATGGGCTGCTCGGTTGTTATCTCCCGGCTTTTTGGCGCCGGGCGGCTGGGAGATCTGAAATCGGCGGTTTTTACGGTGCTGATCGCGCTGGCGGTCATGGGCGTTGTGCTGACCGGGCTGGGGGTATTGCTTTCCGGTGTGCTGATGCGGCTTCTGAATGTGCCGGAGGCTTTGTTCCGGGCTGCGGGAAATTACCTGGCCATTTACTCGGCGGGCGTTGTGTTCATGTGTTTATACAACGCGGCAACGGCGGTATTTACGGGACTTGGCGATTCCAGGCGCCCGCTGTATTTTCTGCTGATATCCTCGGTGCTGAATGTGCTGCTGGATATTCTGGTGGTGGGGCCGCTGGGCATGGGTGTTGAGGGCGCGGCCTGGGCTACGACCATTTCCCAGGCGGTGTCGGCCCTGTTGTCCTGCCTTTTGGTGACGCGCCGGGTAAAGGCGCTGGAAACGGCGGAGCCTTTCCGGTATTTTGATGCAGGCATCCTGCGGGATATGACCCGGATCGCACTGCCCAGCATTTTTCAGCAGAGCTGTGTGGCGCTGAGTCATACCATACTGCAGAGCCTTGTCAACACTTTTGACACGGCGGTCATTGCGGGCTATGAGGCGGCGTCCAAGCTGCACAATTTTGCCTATATGTGCTTCAACACCCTGGGAACGGCCCTCTCCAGCTTTGTGGCGCAGTGCTGCGGTGCGGGGAAATACCGGCGCATCCACCGGGGTTTCTGGGTGTCCACCGGGCTGTGCTTTGCATTCACTATGGTGGTCATCGCCCTGTTTCAGGCAATCCCGGCGCAGCTGGCGGGCCTGTTTGTGGAGGCGGGATCTGCGGCGGCGGTCATTGATGTGAGTGTGAATTATCTGCGGATCATTTCGCCGGTATACGCCATTATCTGCTTCATTATCACCACCGGCGGACTGCTGCGCGGCGTGGGCAGGAGCATGACCTTTTTTGTGGAAACGCTGCTGGAATTTGCGGTTCGTGTTTCCATGTGCTTTGTTTTGACAAAGGCACTGGACAGTTATACCGGGCTGATGTGGGCCTGGTACTTCGGCTCGCCCTGCGGCTTTGTTATGTGCGTTCTGCTGTATCTGCGGGAGAAAAGACGGCTGCTTGCGCCCGGGAAAGCGGGGGCGGCGGAACGATGAAAAGACGCAGAAGCTTTCTGGCCGGTCTTTTGACTGCGCTGCTGCTGGCGTCTGCCGGCCTGTATGTGGCCGGCAGGTTCGGCGTTATCGGGGAGGGCTTTATGATGCTGGCGCGGCTTCCTTTGATGCTGGGGATCGTGTGCCTGTGCTGTATTCTTTATGCGGAGGAGACCTCGGATGAAAAAAGAGATCGTTGATTACCTTCGGCGCAAGCAGCCAGTCCGCCGCTTTCGGGCGGGGGAGATCCTGTTCAGCCAGGGGGATGAGGCATCGGAGTTTTACTATCTTGTCCGGGGCCTTTCTTTGACCTATACGATCTTTGAGGATGGGCGGGAGCGCAATATGCTGATCTCCTGGCCGGATCGGATCTTCGGGGCTTCCACGCTTTTTGAGGGTGTTCCCCGGCGGGCGTCGGCCATCGCCATACAGCCCTGTGAGGTGATCGTTATCGGGCGGGAGCTGTATGAATCCTGCTGTGCGGCCTTTCCTGAGTTTCAGGAGCTTTTGATTGCAGAGATCTCCAAGGATATCGGGGTTTTGTTTGATGAGCTGGCGGATGCATCCCGGATCCATTCGGAGCTGCGTGTGGCCCGGTTTCTGTGCCGCCGGCTGGCAAACGGACAGCATGACGGACCGGAAGAGCGTCCGGTACTTCCGTTTACCCAGGATTTTATCGGGAATGTTCTGGGCATATCCCGGACTTCGGTGAACCAGGCGATATCCATGCTGGCGGCCAGAGGCTGGCTGGAAACCAGCTATGGAAAGATCCGGCTTCTGGATCCGGAGGCCGTGCGGACCTATGCGTATGGCTGAAAGAGATGGACTTCTGTGAGCCGGGCAAACAGGGAGCGGCGCTGTCTTTTTCGCTTATGTGAGAAAGTCACGGTGGGGAAATAATTCTTCTGTTAAAATGAAGCCATAAAGAAAAGAATTTCAGATTATGGAGGATTTACAGAATGAACAGCAAGTTTTATATTTGTGCCCACTGCGGCAATATCGTTGAGATGGTGAAAGATGCCGGCGTGACGCCCGTCTGCTGCGGACAGAAGATGGATGCGCTGATCCCCAACACCGTGGAAGCCAGCGGCGAAAAGCATATCCCTGCGGTCACGGTTTCCGAGGGCGTTGTGGAAGTGAACGTGGGCTCCGTGGATCATCCCATGCTGGATGTGCACTGGATCGAGTGGATCCAGCTGAACACGGACAGGGGCAGTCAGAGGAAATATCTGAACCCCGGCGAGGCCCCCAACGTGAAGTTCCGGCTGGGGGATGAAAAGCCCCTGGCGGTGTATGCCTACTGCAACCTCCACGGCCTGTGGAAGACGGAACTGGGCTGAAGGATTTACGGGCAAAAGGCCTGATATGCGGTGTGGCTGCAGCGCCGCACCGCATTTTCTTATCCGAAAGGGGAGAAAGTAGAGATGAAAAAGGTATTGATGATCGTGGGATCTCTGCGAAAGGATTCCTTTAACGGGCAGCTGGCCGGCAGGATCGGGGAGCTGCTGGCGGAGCGGGCAGAGGTCAGCTTCCTGGATTATGAAGGCCTGCCGTTCATGAATCAGGATTTGGAGTTTCCGGCGCCGGAACCGGTGGCGGCGGTGCGCCGGGCGGTGCTGGAGGCCGACGGCGTGTGGATCGTATCCCCGGAATACAATCATCAGATCCCCGGAGTGCTGAAAAATCTGCTGGACTGGCTGTCCCGGCCGCTGGATATCCAGGATCGGCAGCGGGGCACGGCGGTCAAGGGGAAGCCCGTCACCATTTCCGGTGCGGCGGGGAAGAGCGGTGCGTCTTATGTGCTCAGACACCTGAGCGAGCTTCTGGCGTTTATGTCCATGGAGCTTGTGTCCGGGCTGGGGACCGGCGTTTCCCTGGGGGCGGAAGCCTTCGGGAGCGGGAAGCTGGTACTGACGGAGGCGGAGAAAGCCTCCCTTGTCCGCCAGACGGAGGAATTTTTGGGCCGGCTGTGAGGGCTGCATGTGCCCAATATGCGATATGGAAAAGGCTGGATCATTGGATAGATTCCATACCGGACCGAAGTCCCGCAGAGAGCCCTGACAAGCGATCACGCAGGCGCCTTGTTATTTCGTCATTCCGTGAGGCACGGCGGGGATCTTCCTAGACCGTAGCAGGAGGGGGAAGACCTTCCTCCTGTTTCTGTTTTTGGGACAGCGGCGAAGAAATTTTTAGTTATTATTCTTAAAAAATTTTGACGAAGACCGCTCTGTATGTTATACTATGCACAGAAAATACCTTTGAAGGAGGCGTCATCATGGCATTTCAGATCATCACCATCAACCGTGAATTTGAGTCCCAGGGCAGCGAGATCGCCCAGGAAGTAGCCGCCCGGCTGCATATTCCTTATGTGGACAAATTCCTTATCACCGAATCTGCACAGAAATGCGGGTTTACGGTGGATCACATTGAAGCCAGAGATGAGCTTCTTCATTCCCGCTTTGAGTATTCTCAGGCGCAGGCCTCTCATCTGTATGGCTCCTTTGAGACCCACCTGACCACCAATGAGCAGGTGGCACATGCTCAGTTCGAGATCATCCGCGAGCTGGCCAATGAGGGCCCCTGTGTGATCGTGGGCCGCTGTGCCAACTATCTCCTGCGGGACCGGGAGGACGCGCTGGATGTGTTTATCCATGCCGGCCTGGATTACCGCATAAAGAGTACCATGGATAAGCTGGGACTTTCGGAGAAAGCGGCCAGGAAAATGATCCGCCAGACCGATAAGGCCCGGGTGCGGTATTATAAGCACTTTACCGGCCTGGACTGGCATGAGCCCGATTCCTACCATCTGGTTCTCAACAGCGAGCGGATGGGCTTTGAGGAATGCGTGAAGATGATCATGCACATCTACCAGGGCGACTGACCAAGGTAAAAAACCAAAAGAGACAGTCTTTGACTGTCTCTTTTTTGGTATGAATGTTTTTGACAATCCTTTGCATGCGTTGTAGTATGGAGACAAAGATTTCATTAATCTATTAAAGGAGGCGGATGGGGTGAGTAAGATCCGGCGGTCGGTTCATCCAGACGATGACAGTCATTATGAGAGCATGGGTCTAAAGCGGGGCATAGTGGAGCCCTGGGAGGATGGCATGCGCACCGACGGCAGCAAGGGAAACTATGAGTGGTGGTATTTTGATTCCCACTATCCGGACGGCACGATCCTTGTGATCATTTTTTATTCCAAATCGCCCATTGCCGTAGACGGCCCCATTACGCCCATTGCCAGCATGGAACTGACTCTGCCGGACGGGCGTAAGTTCTCGGAAGAGGTATATGCCCCGCTGGAAGAGAGCCATTATGCCACGGAGGGCTGTGATGTGAAGATTGGAGCCTGTCATATCCGGGGCGATCTGCGCCATTATGACATTGCGTTTTCCGGCAAGACCATGCAGGCCCGGATCACGCTGGACGGTACGATTCCCGCCTGGCGCAGCCAGACCGGCAGCATTTTCTTCGGCGATGAGGAAGAGCATTACTTTGCCTGGCTTCCGGCGGTGCCGGAGGGCAAGGCAGTGGCGGATGTGAGCTTCAGCGAAGGGGAACTGCACCTGGAGGGCAGCGGTTACCACGACCATAACTGGGGCAACATCTCCATGCTCAAGCTCATGCACCATTGGTACTGGGGCCGGGCCAAGGTGGGGGATTACAAGGTCATCTCCGCCTGGATCACCGGGGAGAAGAAATACGGCTATAAGGACTTTGATGTGTTTTTGCTGGCCAAGGGCGATCAGATCCTGGGGGACAACAGCAATCATACGCTGAAGTTTTTGTCCAAAGACGAATACATTGACGACCATACCGGCAAGCCGGTTTATGGCAAGGTGATTTATGAATATACCACCGAAGCCGGGGAGCTTTATCGCATCACCTATGACCGGAAAGGGGATATCTCCCGGCAGAATTTCATCGACCTTCTGTCCGGGATCACGAAGCTTGGCGCCAAACTTATCGGCTTTTCCGGCTCTTATCTTCGCTTTGAAGGCGAAGTGACGGTGGAGCGGATCGAGAACGGGCAGGTTGTGGAGCGCGCCTGTGAGCCATCGGCGGTGTGGGAACTGATGTATTTCGGAAAATCCGGCGCGGACAAAGCTGTGCGCTGAATGCAGGAGAAGCGTATGAAGAAAGCAAACGGTATCGTTACCCCGGAGTTTATCCGGCTGTTTATCTATTCCATGGCCATCTGCATGGGCATGAACATGCTCAATGTGATCGTGCCGCTGTACACCACGGAGACTCTGGGTAAATCCACGGCGGTGGCCGGGTTGATGTCCACGGTATACACCATCGCGGCCTGTGTCAGCCGGCCGGTCAACGGCGTTCTCACTGACCGCCTGGGCCGGCAGAAGGTGATGATTCTTGGCGGTGTTCTGTTTGCCTTTGGCTGTGCCCTCTGCGGGTTTGTTCCGGCGCTGGCGGTGCTGGTAATAAGCCGTATTTTTATGGGTGTCGGCTATTCGGCGGGCTCCACGGCCTGCAACACGGCCTCCATGGATGTTATCCCCGCGGAGCGCATGAGCGAGGGCATCGGCTATTTCGGCATGAGCCAGTCGGCTTCCAGCGCGCTGGGCTCTGCGGTGGCGGCCTTTGCGCTGCTGTGGCTCGGCAACCAGTATTCCATGCTGGCGGTGGCGGCGGTGGGCGTCATTGGCGTGGCGGCGGCGCTTATGGTCCGTTATGAGAAAAAGCCCGGCTACGTGAAACCGGTGCCGCCCGAGGGCAAAAAGTCGGGGCCCATGTTTGAGAGAACGGCCATTCTGCCGTCGGTGTTCCAGGGCGTGAGCCTTTTCATGATTACGCTGCTGATGTGCTTCATGACGCTTTATATCGTTCACATCGGGCTGCCGGCCTCCGCGGCGGGGACTTTCTTCACGATATCGTCCATCGTGATCGTGGTAGTGCGCATGGGCTTTTCCAACCTGATGAACCGGCTGCCGGTGACCGTTTTCATGATTCCCGGCTACCTGGCGCTGATCGCCAGCTGCCTGATCCTGCCGCATGTGTCGACAACGGCGGCGCTTATAGGCATCAGTGTGCTGTTCGGCCTGGCGCATGGCCTGATCTGGATGGCCCTGGGCTCCGAGGCGGTCCGGCTGGCTCCGCCGGAGGGGCGGGGCGCAGCCAATGCCACCTTCTACTTTGCCTTTGACGCGGCCATTGGCCTGGGCGCTGCCTTCTGGGGCAGCATGATCGATACGGTGGGCTACAATGTCTGCTACAACATCGTGGCGGTCTGCGCGGCGGTGCTGGCGGTCCTTTGTATTCCCGTATTCCGGAAAAGGAGGCGGCAGGAACTTGCTCAGCAATAAGAAGAAGCTGGATATACTTCTTCCCAAGGGGCTGCGCCTTCTGGCCCAGCGAATGGAACAGGAAGTGCCGCAATCCGGCCGCTTTGCGCCGATCTCGGTGAGCTTTGATTATCCCGGCACTGCGTATAAAGCCCATCTGCGGGTGGAACCCGGCGCCCGGGGAGATGGAACGGAACGCTGTCTGCGCAGCTTTATGAGCGAAGCGGGCTCCGACAAAGCCGTGTCCCATTATCTTTACACCGGAACGAAGGAGCAGCTCCTCGTTTGGATGCAAGACAAGCACAGCGAAAAGGAATTGCGGGAGAGCTATGCGCAGCTGAAGGAAAGCGTGGACCGCTTTGACTGAAACAAAAAATCCCGGATGCTCTGGCATCCGGGATTTTACGCTTGTTATCAGAGTTTTCGTTCCTTGACCATTTTGGCCACTGTGCCGGACAGCAGGAACAGACCCAGCAGGTTGGGGATGGCCATAAGGCCGTTGAAGGTGTCGGCCACGCTCCACATGAGGCCGAGATCCATGGTGGCGCCCACGATGGACACCAGAGAATATGCCACCATGAAGGGCTTGACCAGCTTCGTGGAACCCAGATACTCAATGCAGCGGGCGCCGTAAAGGCCCCAGCCAAGGATCGTGGAGAAAGCGAAGCAGCACATGGCGATGGCCGTGAAGATGGTGACCCAGTTGCCGTAGGTGAAGGTGAAGCCGCTGATGGTCAGCTCGGCGCCGGCAGCCTGACCGTAGGTGATGGGGGTGCCGCTGCAGAGAACGACCATGGCGGTGAGGGTGCAGATGATGATGGTATCGGCAAAAACCTCGAAGATGCCGAACACGCCCTGCTCCACGGGGTCTTTTACCTCGGCGGTGGCGTGGGCAATGGAGCCGGTACCAAGGCCGGCCTCGTTGGAGAAGATGCCCCGGGAAACGCCTTTCTGGATGCTGACAAACATGGTGCCGACCACACCGCCGGTAACAGCGCTGGGGTTGAAGGCTCCCTGGAAAATGGAGGCAAAGACGCCGGGCAGCCGGTCAAGATTCAGGATCACGACGCCAAGGGCCAGAACGATGTAGAGAATGGCCATGAAGGGCACAAGCTTTTCGGCCACCTTGCCGATTCGCTTGATGCCGCCCAGAAGGACCAGGGCCACAACGATGGCGATGACGATGCCAATGATCAGGCTGATGGTGGATTTCCCCTCGTCGCCGATAACATTGAAGCTCATCAGGGCGGTGTTGATGGCCGCGGTGATGGTGTTGACCTGGGTGGCGTTGCCGGTGCCGA
>CAZSAX010000064.1:0-11262 GCA_964605075.1 uncultured Oscillospiraceae bacterium | reverse complement strand
GGTGCCCAGGGACACAACAGCGGGTTTGGTGATGTGCTGGAACATGACCTTCACGGCGCCCTTGCCGCCGCCGATGCGGGCGAACAGGGGGAAGGCGGTGAAGAGGTAAACGAAGCACAGGGGATAGTAGACCAGAAGGGCCCGGCCATAGTCGGCGGTGATCTGGGGGCCGTAGGTAGCCACCAGGTCCGCGAAGATGGCGAAGAAAGCGATGGGAGCGTAATAAGTGATGATCTGGACGAACTTGAGCATCACATCGGAAAGATTGCTCAGGAATTTGCCCACCAGGCTGTCCGCGCCGCCGGAGAGGTTCACGGCAAAGCCGAAGAGGATGGAGAACACGATGAGCGGGAGCATGGCCTTGCGGCTGAGCAGACCGCTGAAGTCGCTGGCGGTGAAGAAGTTGACGATCATATCACTCAGGGAGGCATAGTCGCCGATCTCTTCCGCCGGGATGGTGGTCCAGGGAACCAGAACGGGAGGAATGAGCTTCATGAGAACGAACATGATCACAGCGGCGATGGCGCCGGTGACCACGAAGGTGATCACGGTGGTGGCCATGATCTTGCCGGCCCGTTTTCGGCTGCGGGTGTTGGCCACGGAGCTGGAGATGGAGGCAAAGACCAGCGGTACGACCACGCAGAACATCATGTTGATGAACACGGTGCCCAGGGGTTTTATCACCGTGGCGGCGCCGGGCGCCAGCCAGCCCAGAAGGCAGCCCAGGATCATCGAGGAGATCATGATGATCAGGAAACGGTAATTCTTCCAGAAAGAATTTTTCATATCGGGATACTCCCTTTCAAGTGATGTTGATCACATTTTAGAGTAAGCATCCGAACTTGTATACACTTTTTGTGTTCTTGCGCAGTTTCTGCGCAATATTGAGCATTTTATGCGGAGAGGAATGGGACAATGCATGCTATGCTGATAATATCAAGGAGTGTGTCCCCCGGGGGGAACGGAAGAATATACAATACCCCGCCATACTAAAACGAGCCCTTCCGTCTGTCAAGACGTTTGGCCGATATTTAACCAAATTGTTTCTGAATTCGGCCATGAGCGGCATTATTCGATGGTATTCGTTGGTAAATGAATCTATATGCGGATTCTGGGAGGTTATTATGAAACTGAAATCACTGGTTGAAGGACTGGATATTCAGGAGCTGAACGCGGACCTGGAGATGGAGATCACCGGCATTTGCTGTGATTCCCGTCAGGCCGCCGCCGGCTCCGTTTTTGTTGCCATTTCCGGCTTTGAAAGCGACGGCCACCGCTTCATCCCTGCCGCGGCGGCCCAGGGGACGGCGGTCTGCATCTGCGAAAAACGGCCCGAGGCGGACATTCCCTATGTTCTGGTCCCCGACAGCCGGCTGGCCCTGGCCCTGGCCTCCCGGAACTATTATGGGGATCCGGCTTCGAAGATGACCATGGTGGCCATCACCGGCACCTCCGGCAAGACCACCAGCACGATGCTGGTCAAGCATGTGCTGGAAAAGCAGCCCGGGGTCAAGGTGGGCCTGATCGGCACCAACCAGAACATGATCGGTTCGGAGGTCTTTCCCGCCGAGCGCACCACCCCCGAATCCATCGAGCTGCAGGCGCTGTTCGCCCGGATGCTGGCGGCCGGCTGCAGCCATGTGGTGATGGAGGTATCCAGCCATTCCCTGGTGCTGCACCGGGTGGGGGGCATCTGCTACGATGTCAGCGCCTATACCAATCTGAGCCAGGACCATCTGGATTTCCACGGCACCATGGAGGAATACGCCCGGGCGAAGTCCATCCTTTTTGAAAAGCAGAGCAAAAAAGCCGTCATCAATCGGGATGACGACTGGGCCGGAGTCATGACAGAGCGCGCCGCCTGTCCGGTGATGACCTATTCCACCCAGGACAGCACCGCGGATCTTTTTGCCAAAAACATTGTTCTGAAGGCCGACGGTGTGAGCTATGACCTTTGCTGGCAGGGAAAGGTCCAGCCCATCCGGCTGGGCATCCCGGGGCTGTTTTCCGTTTATAACTCTCTGGACGTGATCGGGACCTGCCTGCAGCTGGGGCTGTCGCCGGAGGCCATTGCCCAGGCGCTGGCCACGGCGCCCGGGGTGAAGGGCCGGGTGGAGGTGGTGCCCACGGACGGGGATTACACCATTCTCATCGACTATTCCCACAAGCCGGACGCCCTGGAAAAGGTGCTCAAGACCCTGCGGGCGGTGACCCCGGGGCGGCTGGTGGCTCTGTTCGGCTGCGGCGGTGACCGGGACCGGACCAAGCGGCCCATCATGGGTGCTGTGGCGGCAGAGCTGGCGGACTTTGTCATCGTCACCAGCGACAACCCCCGCACCGAGGAGCCCCAGGCCATCATCGACGAGATCCTGCCGGGCCTTGCCGGCTTTGACACTCCCTATGCCGCCATCTGCGACCGGGTGGAGGCCATCCGCTACGCCATTGATAACCACCAGCCCGGGGATGTGATCCTTCTGGCGGGCAAGGGCCATGAGACCTATCAGGAGATCAACCACGTCAAGCACCACATGGACGAGCGGGAGATCGTGGCGGAGCATCTGGCGGCCCGGGCGGCGAAATAAGAAAGGCAGCTTATGAAATTTACCAAAATGCACGGCGCGGGCAACGATTTTGTTATCATCAACAACATCGCCGAAAAGGTCCCGGAAGAGAAAATGAGCGCTTTGGCGAAGCATATCTGCACCCGGCGGCTGTCTCTGGGGGCGGATGGGGTGATGTTCGTGGAAGAGCCCCGGGCCGGCGGGGATTACCGCATGCTGTTTTACAACGCCGACGGGAGTCTGGGGGAGATGTGCGGCAACGGCGCCCGCTGCATCGCCCGCTATGGCTGTGAAAAGGGCCTGGCCGGCGAGATCCAGCGCATCGAGACCACGGCGGGGCTGGTGACGGGACAGCGCATCAGCGAAAGGCTCTATCAGGTGCGCCTGAACGACCCCAGCGTCATCGACTTGGACCGGACGGTGATGGTGGACGGAACAGCCTATGAATGCGGTTATGTGGAGTTGGGGGACCCGGGGCTGCCCCACGGGGTGCTGGAGCTTCCCGACTGGGACACCTGGGACGAAAACGCTCTCCGGGCCCTGGGGAGCAAGCTCCGGTATTATCCCGCCTTTCCCAAGGGAGCCAACGTCACCTTCGTGAAGCGGCAGGGGGAAAATGATCTCAAGGCCATCACCTTTGAGCGGGGGGTGGAGGACTTTACCCTGGCCTGCGGCACGGGCTGCGGCGCCACCACCCTGGTCATGACCCTCCGGGGCCGGGCTACGGGGCAGAACACTCATATAAACATGCCCGGGGGCGACCTGTATGTGAGCTTTGACCGGGACACAAACAAGGATATCTTCCTCACCGGACCCACCAACATCGTCTGTGAAGGCGAGCTCACGGACGAGGATCTGAATATCTGAACAATGAAAACCCGGCGGACACAAAATGTGTCGCCGGGTTGAGACTGTTAAAGAAGTGGGTATATCGCAGCGAAGCCCGGGTAGGGCGAGCCGCCCGGCGGGGTCGGGCGTAAATCCGCGGAGGCCCAGGGCCTCAAGGATTATGCCGGCTGAATTCACTTCGGCCGAGCAGATCAAATCAAGCTTGAAAAAAGCCCGCTTACGGGCTTTTTTGACAAGCTGAACCCGGCGGACACGCAATGTGTCCGCCGGGTTTGTTTTACAGGAGTTCTTCCAGCCTTCTCCGCACGGCGGCCAGGAAGCCTTCGCTGTCCAGATGGCTGTCCGCGCCGCAGAGGGGGGCCAGGTCGCCGGTGACAATGCCGGCCTCGATGCAGTCTGTGCAGGCATGTTCCAGCTTGCGGGCAAAGGCGGTGAGCGCTTCATTTCCGTCCAGCTCGCCCCGCTTTCCCAGGGCGCCGGTCCAGGCGAAGATGGTGGCCACCGGGTTGGTGGAGGTTTTTTCGCCTTTGAGGCGGCGGTAGTAGTGCTGGGTGACGGTGCCGTGGGCGGCTTCGTAGTTGAAGCAGCCGTCGGGGCTGACAAGAACGCTGGTCATCATGGCCAGCGAGCCGAAAGCGGCGGAGACCATGTCGCTCATCACGTCGCCGTCGTAGTTTTTCAGTGCCCAGACCATGCCGCCTTCCGAGCGCATGAGACGGGCCACGGCGTCGTCGATGAGGGTGTAGAAATAGGTGATGCCCTCTTTTTGGAAAGCGGCCCTGTATTCCGCTTCATAGATCGCTTCAAAGATGTCCCGGAAGCGGCCGTCGTAGGTTTTGCTGATGGTGTCCTTGCAGGAAAACCAGAGATCCTGCTTTTTTTCCAGGGCGCAGGCAAAGCAGCTCCGGGCAAAGCTTTCGATGCTCTTGTCGGCGTTATACATGGCCAGGGCCACGCCCGGGCCGTCAAAGCGGAAGACGGTTTTTTCCTGGCCGTCGGAGGCCGTCAGCTTCACTTCGCAGGGCCCCTCCAGGCGCAGCTCCGTGTCCTTGTAAATATCGCCGTAGCTGTGCCGGGCCAGGGTGATGGGTTTGGTCCAGCCGGAGACCCGGGGCTTTATGTTTTTCACCAGAATGGGGCTGCGGAAGGTGGTGCCGTCCAGATGGGCCCGGATGGTCCCGTTGGGGCTGGGATAGGCCCGGGAGAGCTGGTATTCCGTCATGCGGGCGGCGTTGGGGGTGATGGTGGCGCATTTCACGCCCACACCCAGCCGGCGCACGGCTTTGGCGGCCTCCAGGGTCACGGCGTCGTCCGTGGCCTCCCGGTTGGGAAGGCCCAGGTCGTAATATTCGGTTTTCAGGTCCACGAAGGGGAGAATGAGCTCGTCCTTGATGAGCTTCCAGAGGATGCGGGTCATCTCGTCCCCGTCCATCTCCGCGATGGGGGTGGTCATGGGTATTTTGTTCATGTGTTTTTCTCCCGATACCAGTTCATCAGACAGCCGGCCAGGAGGATCTCTCTCTCCTCCGGGCTCAGCGGGCCGAATTTCAGATCCAGCGCCGTGTCACCGATGTAGCCGGTGATCTCGTCCGCTCCGTCCAGCAGGGCCCGGCGGAGGCCGGGGACGACCAGTTCATCCCCGGGGGCCCAGGTGAATTCGCCGGCATAGGTGAAGGGCAGGATGCCCCAGTTGATGAGGTTGGCCCGGTAGCGCCGGGTGGCGTATTCCACGGCGATGTTGGCCCCGCCCCCCAGCACCCGCTGGCAGGAGGCGGCCTGCTCCCGGGCGGAGCCGTCGCCGGGCTTTCTGGCGTAGATGGCGGAGGCTTTGCCTTCCGCGGCCAGGGCCTTGCAGCGGCCCACATACTCCGGCACCCGGCGGCTCAGGGCAAACTCCGCCAGGCGCAGGGGGTTGGAGCGGTAGCTGGAGGTCTCCCCGGAGGGGATGAGCTCATCGGTGGTGGTGACCTCGTCCTGGATGACGGCAGTCAGGGTCACATGGAGATCTTCCGGCAGTGCGGGGATCGCCGGCCAGGGGCTGATGTTGGGGCCGTAGCGCAGCGCTTCGTCCGCCAGGGGCCTGCCGAAGCCCTGGTAGACCCGCTTTTCGTAAGGCGTGGGGTCGTAGGCGTCCGGGGTGACGGGGGGATCGTAATCCATCTCCGTGGCGGGGGTGATGATGCCGCCGTTGGCGGCGGTGGCGGCGATGGAGCGGGCATCCATGAGGACGACCTCGGCGCTCTGGCCGTCCGCCGGGCGGGAGCCCTCCCGGTTGGGGAAGTTGCGGGTGGCGTGGCGGAGGCTGAGGCTCTTGTTCGCCGGCACATCTCCCGCGCCGAAGCAGGGGCCGCAGAAGCAGGGCTTCAGCACCGCGCCGGCTTCCAGCAGGGTCTCGATGGCCCCCAGGCGCATGGCCTGCAGGTTCACGGGCATGCTGGCGGGGTAGACCGACAGCTCAAAGTAGCCGCTGCCGGTGCTGCGGTTTTTGAGAATCGCCGCCGCTTCCGTGATGTTTTCCAGAAGGCCGCCGGCGCAGCCGGCAATGATGCCCTGGCCGGCCATTTTTCCTGCCAGTTCCGCCACGGGCACTGCCTTGGAGGGGTGGAAGGGGAGGGCGGCCATGGGAACCACGGCGGAAAGGTCGATCTCCACCATGGCGTCATACAGCGCCCCTTCCCCGGGCTCCAGGCGTTTATAGTCCCCCAGGCGGCCCCGGAGGGCCAGCCAGGCCTCGGTTTTTTCGTCCGTCTGCCACACGGAGGAAAGGCAGGCGGTCTCGGTGGTCATGACGTCGATGCCCATGCGGAAGTCCATGGAGAGGTTTTTCACTCCCGGGCCGGCAAATTCCAGCACCGCGTTTTTCACAAAGCCCTTTTCAAACACCGCGCCGCAAAGGGCCAGGGCCACGTCATGGGGGCCCACGCCCGGCCGGGGGCTGTTTTTCAGGTATACCAATATAACACGGGGGGCCGGGATCTCGTATTCATCCCCCAAAAGCTGCTTGACGATCTCCGGGCCGCCTTCCCCGAAGCCCATGGTACCCAGCGCGCCGTAGCGGGTGTGGCTGTCGGAGCCAAGGATCATTTTGCCGCAGCCGGCCAGCTCCTCCCGGGCGTACTGGTGGATGACGGCCAGATTCGGCGGCACATACACGCCGCCGAAGCGCCGGGCGGCGGACAGACCGAAAACATGGTCGTCGGCGTTGATGGTGCCGCCCACGGCGCAGAGGCTGTTGTGGCAGTTGGTGAGCACATAGGGCACGGGGAACTGCTTCAGCCCCGAGGCCAGAGCGGTCTGCACGATGCCCACATAGGTGATATCGTGGCTGATGAGCGCGTCAAAACGGATGCGCTCGCCGCCGTGCTTTTCCAGAATGCCCGCGGCGATGGTTTTTGTCCGGTCGGCCTCCGGCCCGGGGGCCAGAGGAAGTCCCTTGGACCACATGACGGATTCGTTGTGCAGCTTGATCATAGTCTGTCCCTCGCAGATTCATAGCGATTTGCGCATATTATAGCACGGCTCTTTACGAATGTGAAGCATGAAATAGAATAAAATATGCACGAATTATTTTTTAAACTTGCAAATTTTACACAAAAAATCCGGGTTTGTCCCGGATTGCACCGGTGTTAATGAATTTAAGAAATATTTTACTTGCAAAATATTGCTGCAGGCCCTATAATAAGGCCTACCACGGAGAAGGAGAACGCTTATGGATCAGATCCTTACAGAACAGCTGAAGAATCTCTGCGCCGATGCGATGCCCCGGTATCACATCGACAGCGATATTTATTCCAATATAAATGTTAAGCGGGGCCTGCGCAATGCCGACGGCACCGGCGTCATGGTGGGCGCCACGGGCATCGGCAGCGTCATGGGCTATTATATGGAAGACGGGGAGCGCATCCCTATGCCCGGCCGGCTGTATTACCGGGGCATCCGGGTCACGGACATTGCCGAGTACCACTGGGAAAACGGCAGCTTCGGTTTTGAAGAGGTGGTGTATCTGCTGCTTCTGGGCAAGCTCCCCAACGCCGAAGAGGGTCTTTTGTTCCGCCGCCTGCTGGCCCAGGCCCGGCCCCTGCCCCGGGGATTTTTTGAGGACATGATCCTCAAGGCCCCCAGCCCCAACATTATGAACAAGCTGGCCCGGAGCGTCATGGCCATGTATTCCTACGACGAAAACCCGGACGACTGCTCGCCGGAGAACCTGCTGCGCCAGTCCATCGATCTGGTGGCCCGCTTCCCGGGCATTGTGGCGGATGCCTATCATGTCAAGCGCCATGCCTACGACGGCAAGAGCCTTTACATCCATAACCCCAAGGATGAGCTGTCCATCTCGGAAAACTTTTTGCGCATGGTGCGCAAGGACAAAAGCTACACCCGGGACGAGGCCCGGCTTCTGGACCTGATGCTCATCCTCCACGCCGAGCACGGCGGCGGCAACAACTCCGCCTTTGTCTGCCGGGCCATGTCCAGCTCCGGCACGGACACCTATTCCGCCATCGCCGGGGCGGTGGGCTCCCTGAAGGGCCCTCTCCACGGCGGCGCCAACGGCAAGGTGATGGAGATGTTCCGGGCCATCCGGGCGGGCGTCACCGACCTTTCCAGTGACGGGGAGCTGAAAGCCTTTCTGGAAAAGCTCCTGTCCGGCCAGGCCGGGGACGGCTCCGGCAAGATCTACGGTCTGGGCCATGCGGTCTATACCCAGTCCGACCCCCGCGCCCTGCTCATCAAAAAGCATGCCCGGGGCATGGCGGAGGAAAAAGGACTTCTGGCCGAGTTTGAGCTGATGGAACGGGTGGAGACGCTGGGCATCGAACTGATCCAGGCCCGGAAAAAGCAGGGCTTCCCCATCTGTGCCAATGTGGATTTCTATTCCGGCTTCGTGTATCAGATGCTGGGCATCCCGGAGGAGTTGTATACGCCGCTGTTTGCCATCGCCCGCATTGCCGGCTGGTGTGCCCACCGGATGGAGGAGGTCATCACCTGCGACCGCATCATGCGTCCGGCCTACCGGGCGGTGATGAAGCGATCGGATTATATCCCCATCGAAAAGCGGGACTGAGAACAACAAAAAGACAAGGCTTGGCCTTGTCTTTTTTGTTATTCGGAATTGGAAAAGCGGATGCACTGCTGGGGGACATCCACCCGGGCCTCCACGCCGAAGGGAATAATGCAGCGGGGCAGGGCGTGGCCGATGTTCAGGTTGTATACGATGGGAAGCGCGGGATTGTCGATGACCTTGACCAGGAGCTGCTTATATTCTTCATAATAGGTCTCGTCCATGGGCTTGCCCGCAAGCAGGCCCCGGATGACGGTAAATACGCCGCTGTCTTTGAGGGTGCGCAGCATTTTTTCGTATTTTTCCGGGCTGGTTTTTTCCTCGCTGGACTCCAGCAGAAGGATCTTTCCCTTCCAGTCCTCCAAAGAGGGGAAAAGGCTGTATTGCCGGCAAAGGGCGGGGCTGTCCGGGTGGCGCCCCGGATCGAAGATGTCGAACAGGGTGTTGATGCAGCCGCCCAGAATTTTTCCGGAAAAGACCCCGTCGCCCTGCAGAAGCTCAAAGCCCCGGTCGGGATGGGAGCGCAGTTCGGTTCCCAGCTGCTCCGGGCCGTAGCTTTCCCGACATTCGTACCACAGCGGGCTGGGACGGATCTCCCGGATGCCGCCGGTGGTAATGAGTTCCCGGAAATACGCTTCCGTATAGGGGAGCATATCCGGGCCCAGCTCGCAGATGTCCGGCAGAAAGGCCTGACCGTAAAAGCTGTTCAGGCCCACTTTGTGCAGCATGAGGTGGTTCATGGTGGTGTCGGAAAAGCCGAGGAAGATTTTTTTGCATACGGCCTGCTGCAGCTCGTTTCCGTCAAAAAGATAGGGCAGCAGGCGGTAGCTGTCCACGCCCCCGATGGCGCAGAGGATCATGTCCACCTCCGGGTCCCGGAAGGCCTGGAGCAGGTCGGCAGCTTTCTTTTCGGGATGGGCTTTCAGGTATTCGATGCCCTTGCAGGCGTTTTCCATGAATTTGACCTTCAGCCCCCAGGCTTCCAGCCGACTCCGGCCCAGTTCCAGCTCGTGCTTTACGAAATCCTCTCCCAGGATGCCGGCGGAAAGGCTTACAATGGCAACGGTTTTTACCATAACGGCGTCCTCACAGCCGGGCCACGCCGGTGTCCCGGGCGGCCTGGGCCACGGCCCTGGCCACCGCCGGACCCACCCGGGGGTCAAAGGCGGCGGGGATGATGTAGTCGGCGGAAAGCTCTTCGTCGGAAATGAGCTCGGTCAGGGCACGGGCGGCGGCCAGCTTCATGGCGTCGTTGATGTCCGAGGCCCGCACGTCAAAGGCGCCCCGGAAAACCCCGGGGAAGACGAGGACGTTGTTGATCTGGTTGGGATAGTCGCTGCGGCCCGTGGCCACCACGGCGGCCCCGCCGGCCCTGGCCTCCTCCGGGCTGATCTCCGCCACCGGGTTGGCGCAGGCGAAGATGATGGGGTCCCTGGCCATGCTGCGTACCATGTCCGCTGTGACGCAGTTGGGGGCGGAAACGCCGATGAACACATCGGCCCCCGCCAGAAGCTCCGCCAGACCGCCGGTTTTCTTTTCCCGGTTGGTCTGTTGGGCCATTTCCTCTTTCACGGCGTTCATGCCCTCTGTCCGCCCGGCGTAGATGGCGCCGGAGCGGTCGCAGAGGCTGATGTGGCGGAAGCCGGCGGCCAGAAGCAGCCGGGCGATGGAGATGGCGGCGGCGCCGGCGCCGTTGATGACGATCTTCACATCTTCCTTTTCCTTTTTCACCAGGCGCAAAGCATTGGTCAGTCCTGCCAGGGTGATCACGGCGGTGCCGTGCTGGTCGTCGTGGAAGATGGGGATGTCGCAGCACTCCTTGAGCTTTTTCTCGATCTCAAAGCAGCGGGGGGCGGAGATATCTTCCAGATTCACGCCGCCGAAGCTGCCGGAGATGAGCTGGATGGTGCGGACGATCTCGTCCACATCCTGACTTTTGATGCAAAGGGGGAAGGCGTCCACGCCGCCGAACTGCTTGAACAGCACGCACTTGCCCTCCATCACGGGCATGCCCGCCTCCGGGCCGATGTTGCCCAGACCCAGCACGGCACTGCCGTCGGTGACCACCAGGCACAGGTTCCAGCGCCGGGTGAGCTCATAGCTTTTGTTCACGTCTTTCTGAATTTCCAGGCAGGGCTGGGCCACCCCGGGGGTATAGGCCAGGGAAAGGGATTGGCGGTCCGTGACGGGTACGGTGTTCACCACCTCGATCTTGCCCCGGAGGGCGGCGTGAAGTTTTAACGATTCGCTTGCATAATCCATGGTGCGGCTCCTTATATCATCTGTTCGGGATGGAAGACCTGGTCAAAGTGCTCCGGGCTCAGATAGCCCAGGGTCACGCAGGCCTCCTTGAGGGAAATGTTTTCCGCAAAAGCCTTTTTCACGGTTTCCGCGGCCTTGTCATAGCCGATGTAGGGGTTCAGGGCGGTGGCCAGCATGAGAGAGTTGTGGAGATTCTGCTCCATCGTCTCCCGGTTGGCCTTCAGGCCCTCCAGACAGTTTAGCCGGAAGCTTTTCATGCTGTCCGCCAGAAGGGTGGCGGACTGGAGGAAATTGTGGATGCACACCGGCATGAACACATTCAGCTGGAAGTTGCCCTGGGAGGCGGAGATGCCCACGGCCACATCGTTGGCCATGACCTGCACGGCCACCATGGTGACGGCTTCGCACTGGGTGGGATTGACCTTTCCGGGCATGATGGAGCTGCCGGGCTCGTTGGCGGGGATGGTGATCTCCCCCAGCCCGCAGCGGGGGCCGCTGGCCAGCCAGCGGACGTCGTTGGCGATCTTC
>CAZSAX010000063.1:0-11263 GCA_964605075.1 uncultured Oscillospiraceae bacterium | reverse complement strand
TGGGGATGAGAAGCTCTTCCGCCAGGGTGTCCATACCCGCCACGAGGACTTTGCCCTCCGTGGGGGTGAGGATGGCGTTCATGTGCTTGGCCAGGGTGGATTTGCCGCAGCCGTTGGCACCCAGCACCGCCACAAAGCGGCCGGATTCGATGGAAAGATCGATGCCCCGCAGGGTGGGCTCGGCAGACTCGGGATATTGGTATGTAAGGTTTTTTATCTCAAGGATGGCGTTCATTCAGGCCTCCCAGCGGCAGCTGGCCCCGCAGGGCAGATACAGACCCGAAGCCGTCACCGGCAGACCCAGCTCCTGGGCCTCGCTGCGGCCGCCGAAGCGCTGGGTGAACAGGCTTTCGGAGATGTAGGTGATGGTGGAGGCGGAAAGGCCCGTGGTGTAGGAGTTGATGAGAACGAACAAAGGCTCGTCGCTCAAAACCTCCCGCACGGTGTGCACCAGCTCCCAGAGGTTATCCTCCAGCCGCCAGACCTCGCCCCCGGGGCCCCGGCCGTAGGAAGGGGGGTCCATGATGACGGCGTCGTAACGCTTGCCCCGGCGGATCTCCCGCTGCACGAATTTCAGGCAGTCATCCACGATCCAGCGGACGTTTTTGTCCGCCACGCCGCAGCTCTGGGCGTTTTCCTTGGCCCAGGCCACCATGCCCTTGGCCGCGTCCACATGGCACACGGAGGCGCCGGCGGCCAGACAGGCGCAGGTGGCGGCGCCGGTGTAGGCGAAAAGATTCAAAACCCGGATGGGCCGGCCCGCTTCCCGGATTTTTTTCGCCGCCCAGTCCCAGTTGGCGGCCTGTTCGGGGAACACGCCGGTATGCTTGAAGTTCATGGGCTTGACATTCAGGGTCAGCTCGCCGTATTTCACCTGCCAGGCGGCGGGCAGACGGTTCTTCTCCCAGGCGCCGCCGCCGGAAGAAGAGCGGCGGTAAGCTGCGTCCGGTTTTTTCCAGCGGGGATCCAGCCGGGGCGTTTCCCAGATGGCCTGGGGATCGGGGCGCAGCAGGATGTGGCTGCCCCAGCGCTCCAGCTTTTCGCCCCGGGAGGCGTCCAGCAGTTCATAATCGTTCCATTTATCAGAAACCCACATATTGAATCTCCCTAAATATAATAAGACAAACTATTATAGCATGTCCATTCCCCTGGGTCAACGAGGGGCGGAGAATGGAATTTCGACCGGTTTCGACTTTTGTCGCCAAATTGTAATTGCATTCGGTCAGTGCAGGCATTATTATGAAAAAGATAGGTCCTGCGGGATCCTTGGAGGTGAATTACATGCGGAGCAAACGAGCTATCCTTTGCACCGTTTTTCTTGTTTTTTTGCTGGCGGTCATTGCTGTTTTCGCGCTGGCATATTTTTTGCAGGCTCACGATATCGGACAGACGAATCCGCCGTCAGCCACGGAGTCCCCGGTGCTGACAGCGCCGCCCACGGCGTCGCCGGAGCCCACGGCCGCGCCGGAGCCCACGCCCACACCGGAACCGGAGCCTACCCCGGAGCCCACAGCCACGCCCCGGCCCTTCCCGGATGTCCCGCTGCAGGACGAGCCGGCCCCGGAGGGCTATTTTGAAGACGCGGTGTTCATCGGCAATTCCCTGGTGGACGGACTGAAGCTCTATTTCTACTACGGCAATCTGGATGGCGCCGCCTACTATACCGGCACCAGCCTTACCATTTTCGACGCCCACAGTTATATGAGCTATCTGGCGGACGGAAGCATCGGAAAGCTGTATGTGGGTCTTGGCATGAACGAGATCGATTATGACAAGAGCGTGCTCCGGGAGCAGTATGCCGAGCTGATCGAGACGGCCCGCAGCTACAACCCGGATGTCATCATCTATCTGATGTCCGTGACCCCGGTGAGCAAGTGGAAGGATCAGAACAGCGATCTGCACAATATGCGCAATGTGGAGAGCTTTAACGTGATGCTCCGGGATCTGGCAAACCAGAACGACTGCTACTATATGGACCTGATCCCCGTGCTGGCCGGAGAGGATGGCTATCTGCCCTCCGACGTCACGGAGGACGGCGTTCACTTCACGCAGGAGTATTATACCCGCTGGTTTGACTACCTGGAAAACAACTATGTTCTGCCGGAGCCGGCGGCGGAAGAGCCGGTGACCGAGGCGGAAAGTCTGCCGGAGCCGGCGGTGGCAGAGCCGGTGGCCGAGTCGGAAAGCCTGCCGGAGCCGGCGGCGGAAGAGCCGGTGGCCGAGACAGAAAGCCTGTCGGAGCCGGAGTCGGAAGCAGAGGAGCTTCCGGACCAGCATTCCGGCGGAAGCGACTGAACTAAAATAAAAGCATAAAATGGAGAGGAAAACAATGAAAAAACTGATTGCCCTGCTGCTGGCGCTGACGGCTCTGTGTGGTCTTGCGGCCTGCGGTGCCAAGGAAGAGGCGCCGGTGGAAATTGACGTGACCGCCCTGGCGGCGGCGCTTTACGAAGCCGATATTTATGACGATATCCTCAGCGAGATCCCGGTGGTGGCCGCCCCTGTGTTTTATGGCTACGCCGAGGGCGATGTTGTCAGCTGCGTGCTGTACCAGTCCACCGCGGCGGCGGCGGAAGAGATCTTCGTGGCTCAGTGCGCCAGCGAGGAGGCCGTGGCTACCGTGAAGGCCGGTGCGGAGGCCCGCATCCAGAGCCAGATCGCGTCTTACGAAAACTATGTGCCGGCGGAGGTGCCCAAGCTGAACAGCGCGGTGCTGGAGACGGCCGGCGAGTATGTGATCTTCGTGGTTTCGGCGGATGCCGATGCGGCCCAGGCCATTGTGAATGAATATCTGGGCAAGTAACAGCTTTCATAAAAAAGAGTTCTGCGTGGAGCAGAACTCTTCTTTTATGCCGGAAGCTGGCAGGCGTACAAGAGTTTTTTTAAGACTGTCAAAGAAGCAGGTATATCGCAGCGAAGCCCGGGCAGGGCGAGCCGCCCGGCGGGGCCGGGCGTAAATCCGGGGGCCCTGGGCCCCAAGGATTATGCCGGCCGAATTCACTTCGGCCGAGCAGATGGAATCCAGCTTGAAAAAAGCCCGCAGGCGGGCTTTTTTGACAAGCTGAAAAAGAGTTCTGCGTGGAGCAGAACTCTTTTTTTATGCCAGAAGCTGGCGGGCGTACAAGACAAGCGTTTCTTCCTGCCGGATCTGTCTTCGCCAGGTGTCCGGCAGACGTCCGGCACCGCCAAAGGCGCCGGCCACCGCGCCGGCGATGGAGGCGTTGGTGTCCGCGTCGTCCCCGGCGTTCACGGCGCCCAGGATCGTTTGACAGGGGTCGCCGTCGGCGGCGTAAAAGATGCCCAGGGCGAAGGGAACGGATTCATAGACTTCCATTCCCGCGCCGATCACGGCGCAGAGCTCGTCGATGCAGGCTTCCAAGCCCAAAGGCCGGCGGCGATCCACGATCTCCCGGGCCAGCTGGATGCGCCGGGCTACGCTGGGGGCCGGGATATCATAACCGACAGACTCGCCGTACAGGGCGCCCCGGTAAGCAAAGTCCATGATTTCCTGCGGCCGGTACCCGCCCCGGATGCCGGCCGCCACGGCGCAGGCCACGGCGCAGGCGCCTGCCGCGCAGGGGGCGCTGCCATGGCTGGGCAGAGAGCTTGCGGCGGCCTGGCGGGCACATTCGTCGTGATCGTCCCGGAAGCGGATGCCCACCGGAGCCACCCGCATGGCGCTGCCGTTGGTACGGCTCTCCCGGGCTCCGGGCGCCGGGTCCCGGCCCTGGGTTACCGCTTCCAGAAAACGGCGGGTGGAGGGGCCGATGACGGTGGTGTCCAGAATGCCGCTGTCCCTGGCCCACTGCGCCATGCGCTGCAGAAAATCCTCCCGGTCAAATGTGCCCTTCCCGCAGAGGCTCCGGGCCAGGATCAGTGTCTCCTGGGTGTCGTCGGTCACGTCGCCGGCGCTGAGCGCGCCGTGGGCCTCCTGGCCCTCCCCCGGGGGAAGGAAGTCCTGAATGAAGCCGTAGCGTTCTTTGATCTGTTTCCGGGTGAAAAAGGAAGCGGGCATGCCCATGGCGTCGCCGATGGCTCCGCCCAGCAGGGCGCCGCAGGCCCGGTCAAAAGGGTGTGTGTTCATAGTTCCTCCATGGTCCAGAAGCTGTGGGGGCCTTGCCGCTCCACGGTTATGGCCGCGGCCCGGGCGGCCAGCGCCACCGCGTCTTTCAGCGGCAGGTCCGCCGCCAGTGCGTACAGAAGCGCCCCGGCAAAGGCGTCTCCGGCGCCGGTGCCGTCCACCGGCACGGCCGGGACGGCGGGATAGTCAAACGACTGATCGCCGGAATAGACACGGCCGCCCCGGGCGCCTCTTTTGATGACGATGATCTTGTTTTCGGGGTCCGGAAGGCCGCAGACAGCCGCTTCGCTTTCGTTCATGGTGATGACCCGGGCGGCGGCCATTACCCGGCGGTGGGCATCTTCGTCCAGCTTGTCCAGCAGGGGGCCGGGATCATAGAGCAGAAGCCCGCCCTTTTGGGCAAAGCGCTCCAGGCTCCGGCTCACGGTCTCCGGCTCGTCCAGCAGATAATAGCCGGTGACGGCGGCGCAGGAAATGTCCTGCCAGTGCTCCTCCACCAGCGGCCGGGGATAGCGGCCCAGACTGTCCCGGGTCATGAAGGTGCGTTCTCCGTCGGGCTCAAGAAATACGAAGCAGTAGCCATTGTCGTTTTCTCCGGCGGCGATGAAGCGGCGGGAAAAGCCGTGGGCATCCAGATAGCCGCCGATGCGCCGGCCCACGGGGCCGGGTCCCAGCTCCGCCACCAGATGGGCCTCGCCGCCCAAATTGCGGAAGGCGGCGGCCATGTTGATGGCACAGCCGCCGATGAAATCGTATTCCTTCCGGATGACGGCGTCGCCGCCCCGGACGGGGAAGCGGTCCAGCTCCAGATAGCGGTCCAAAAGAAGGCCGCCGAAAAAGGCGGCCTGGGGTTTGTTGGTCATAAAAGTGCCTCCATAGGGCAGGATCAGAGAAGATTGGGGTGCTGATGGTTGGCGTTTGCCGGCGAGCCGGTGCTTTCGCGGAGAAGGAATTTCGTGTTTGCCATGACTTTGATGTTGGTGGTAAGGCGGCGGTCGATCAGGTTGATGAGCATATCCACGGCCAGCCTGCCGATCTCGGCGCAGGGCACGGAGATGGTGGTCAGCGGCGGATCGGAGGCTTCGGCAAAGGGAAGACCGTCAAAGCCGATGACGGAGATGTCCTCCGGGATGCGGAGCCCGGCCTCCCGGAAGGCCCGCATGGCGCCGATGGCGATGCAGTCGTTGGCGGCGATGAGCGCGGTGGGGAAGCATACGCCCCGACTCAGATAATCCTTTACGGAGCGATAGGCGCCGTCCATGCTGGGGAACACGGAATAGATAAGCTCATTCTGCAGCGGCAGTCCCAGTTTGTTCAGGGCGTACTCATAGGCCCGCCGGCGATGGTTATCGTTAAAGGCAGGCAGGGAATTGAAGAGCAGTCCGATGTTCTCGTGGCCCAGATCCCGCAGGTGCCGCATGGCCTCCAGCACAGAATCCCGGTTGTTCATGGTGATGCAGCACAGATCAGCTCCGGGCAGGAGATTATCCACGATAACAATGGGCTTGCTCAGCTCGTGCAGGACGTGGCTGTCGGACTCGCTCATCTCGGTGGCGAGGATGACGGCGCCCTGAATGGCGTCGGAGCGAAGATAGGTTTCCAGAACACAGTCGCCGGTTTCCTGCTTCTGCAGGCTGACGACCCGCAGTGAATAGCCATTGAGGCGGCACTGGTTTTCCGCGGCGTCCAGGATCTGGGTGGTGAAGCCCGGGTTGCCGTTAACAAGGTAGCCGTGGCGGATGCAGCGGATGAAGCAGATGCTTTTTCCGCTGTCCGGGGCGGCGGCCTCCGGGGTAAGAAGATAGCCGTTTTCCAGAAGAAGCCGGGTGATGAGCTCTCGTTTGGCTTTGCTCACGCCCCGCTTCCCGTTTAAAACAAGGGAGACTGTGGTAAGGGAAACATTGGCGGCCGCAGCGATATCCCGCAGCTTCATGCCGTGCACCTTCTCTCAGTTTGTTTTTTGCGCTAATTAATTAAACTCTAACACATTGTTTATTGTTTCGCAATAAACAAATGAGAGGACGAGAGAATTTTGGTAAAAAATCACATAAATTACAATGGAAGTATGTCTTTGTGACAGAATTATTTTTTCTTGACTTGTGGCTGCAATGTGACTAATATTATTTAATAAAAAGTAAAAATGATTTTCTTACCCGGACGGGGAGACCCGTGGATAAAGGGAGGATTGCCATGAAACGCAGAGTTGTTCTTTGTCTGAGCCTGCTGATGCTGGCTCTGGTTCTGTGTGCCTGCGGGCAGAAAGCGCCCGCCGGAGAGACGGCCGGCGATGTGCCCGTGCTTTATGTGGCCAACTGGCAGGCCTATAACTCCGACGAGGATTATTGCGAAAAGGCCTTTGAAGACGCTTTCGGCTGCCAGGTGGAGCATGTGTACTTCAACTCCTACGATGAGCTGATGACCACGCTCATGACCGGCGGCAATGCCACCATCGATGCCTGTGTCCTTTCCCAGAACTACACCCAGCTGTTCCATGAAAAGGGCCTTTTGATGGATGTGGACCCGGCGGATGTGCCCAACTATGCGGGGGTGGACCCGGTGTACAAGGATCTTTATCCCTACGCCGTGGACGATGAGGGCCGTCTCTTTGCCTTCCCCTGGACCTCCGGCGTGACCTCCATCGGCTATAACCCCGAATACGTCACCAAAGAGATCACCAGCTGGTCGGATCTTCTGGATCCGGACTATGCCGGGCATGTGTGCATGTTCAGCGACTATGGCGACGGCATGATCATTGCCGCCCTTATCAGCGGTCAGGATCCCAGCGATGTGGAGAATCTGGATCTGGACCTTGTGGCCCAGACCCTGGCCCAGCTCAAGCCTCAGATCCTGTCCTTCTGGGACTCCAACGACAGCCAGCTCATGCCCTACCGGGCCGGGGAGTTCTGGATCGGCAATATGTGGTCCGGCCCCTATGCGGAGCTGATGACGGACGAGAGCATCGAGGTGGAATATGTCCACCCTGCGGAAGGCACGGTGGGCTATCTGGACTACTGGTGCGTGGTGGAAGGCACCGACCAGTATGAGCTGGCCTGCCAGTGGATCAACTGGATCGAAAGCTACGAGCAGCAGTACACCATGGCCACCGGCGAAGGCACCGATTACCCCGGCGACTATCCCAGCTATGCTCCGGTCAACGCCGAAGCGCTGGCGGGTCTGACGGATGAGCAGAAGGTGGTTCTGGGGCTGGATCCCATGCCCACCAAGATCTGTATGCTCAACTATCTCACCGATGAGCAGCGGGATGCCTGGACCGAGGTCTGGAACGATTTCATGGCCTCTGTGGGCTGATATAGGAAAAATCAATGGCTTTCTCCCAGGAGAAAGCCATTTTTATTGTCTTTTTTTCCCCTTTCATTGCGCCGGAGGCGTTTGGGTGATACAATAAATAAAATTGGAACTTTTGCCGGAAGGATGTGAAGTGCAATGGAGAAAAAGGGCCGCCTGCGGGCGGGGCGTCTGTGGGCGCTGCCCAGCGCGGGGCTTCTGCTGTGCCTGACCATTGCGCCCATCGGGATGCTGCTGGTGTTCTCGTTTATGGACCGCAACATCTTCGCCGGTCAGCCCTGGCCCGGATGGACCCTGGGCAATCTTACAAGACTTATGGAGTCCGAGACCTTCTGGATGCTGCTGGGCAAGAGTCTGGGCATCGGGGCGGTGGTGACGGTCATCTGCATTCTGCTGTCCTATCCGGCAGCCTGGGCCATTGCCAAGGTAGTCCCGCCCCGGCATCGCAGCATGCTGATGATGCTGGTGATCCTTCCCTTTTTCACCTCCCAGCTTCTGCTCATCTATGCCATGATGAACCTTATTCAGTCCGGCGGCCTCCTTATGACTATGCTGAAAAGCCTGGGCATCGAGGGGGATTCTATTCTCTATACCAACAAAGCCACCATCCTGGTGCTGGTGTATGAGTACCTGCCCTATATGATCCTGTGCCTGTATTCCTCTATGGAGAGCATCGAGGACAATCTTCTCCGGGCTTCCCACAGCCTGGGGGCGAACCGGGCCCAGACCTTCGTGAATGTGGTGTTTCCCATGAGCCTGCCCGGGCTTCTGAGCGGGATTCTGCTGGTGTTTGTGCCCGTGGTGGGCAGCTTCGCCGAGCCGGCGCTGGTGGGAGGCTCCGGGGGCATGATGCTGGGCTCGCTCATCAACTCCCAGTACAAAGACAACCTGAACATGGGCTATGGCGCGGTGATGAGCTGTGTTTTGCTCATCGTCCTTTGCCTGGTGATGGCTCTGGTGAGCTTTCTGGCCCGGCGGGCGGAAACGAAGATCGGGGGTGAGGCGGAATGAACAAGGGCTTCGACCGGGTGATGCTGGCCATTCTCTGGCTGGTTCTGGCCTTTATGTATATCCCCATTCTCACCATCATCGGCATGAGCTTCAACGCCACGCCCTACGGCATGTTTCCCTATGTGTTCACCACCCAGTGGTATGAGACCCTGTTTACCACCAGCAATCTTCCGGCGGCCTGCTGGCTGTCGCTGAAGTTTTCCCTGCTGGTGGCGGCGGCGGCCCTGGTCATCGGAACGGCGGCGGCCTATGGATTGCAGTATTTTGCCCCCAAAGCGGCCCGGAGCTTCAACTTCTTCATGCGCCTGCCCATCATCATCCCCTGGCTGGTGACCAGTGTTTCCATTCTTCTTCTGGCTACCTTTGTGGGCTCGGGGCGGTCCTATGGGACCATGTTCCTGGGAAATCTCATCTGCGTTCTGCCCTATGTGGTGATGCTGGTGAACGCCCGCTTTGAGGAGCTGGACCGCCGGCCGGAGGACGCCGCCCGGCTTCTGGGGGCCTCGCCTTTGCGGGTGTTCCGGGATATCACCCTGCCGGCCATCGCTCCGGGGGCTCTCGCCGGGGGCATCATGGCCCTGATCGTCTGTTTCAACAATTTCTGCCTGCAATATTATCTGTCCCCCATCGCGGTGGATACCCTGCCGGTGACGGTCTTTACCCGCATCAAAAGCGGCTATCAGGCCGATCTGAACGCCCTGAGCGCCATTATCACGCTGGTTGCCGTCCTGATCGTAATGCTCATTTCCCGCATGGGCTTTTCCGCGGGGAGCCTGTTTGGCCTGAGCTCCGGGAAAAAGCCGGCGAAGAAAGGAGAATAAGCCGTGAGCGGATTGACAGTTCAGAACCTGAAAAAAAGCTTTGGGCCCAAAGAGGTGCTCAAAGGCATCAGCTTTTCCGCCGAAAGCGGGGAGTTTGTGTCCCTGCTGGGTCCTTCCGGCTGCGGCAAGACCACCATTCTGCGCATTATCAGCGGCCTGGAAAGTCCGGACGAAGGAAGCGTTCTGGTGGAGGGGGAGGACATCACCCGGCGGAAGCCCGAAAAGAGGAACATCGGTCTGGTGTTCCAGAATTATGCCCTGTTTCCCTCCATGAATGTGGCCAAAAATGTGGGCTACGGGCTGAAGCTGCGCAAGACCCCCGCCGACGAGATGGCGGAGCGGGTGCATGAGGCTTTGCGCCTTGTGAAGCTGGAGGGCTATGAAAACCGGCGCATCGGGCAGCTCTCCGGCGGCGAACAGCAGCGGGTGGCCCTGGCCCGGGCGCTGGTCATCCGGCCCAGCATTCTGCTGCTGGATGAGCCTTTGTCTGCCCTGGACCGGAAGATCCGGGGGGAGATGCAGTACGAGATCCGCAGCATCCAGCAGGAAGTGGGCATCACGGCGCTGTTTGTCACCCATGACCAGGAAGAAGCCCTTACCATGAGCGACAAGGTCATCCTTCTGCACGAAGGGCAGATCGAGCAGCAGGGCCGTCCTTTTGAGATTTACAATCAGCCGGCCAGCGTTTTTGCCTCGGACTTCCTGGGCAAGGCCAATCTGCTGTCGGCCACCCTTCGCCGGGCGGGCGACCGCTGGACGGCGGAGGAAGGCGCGCTGTGCCTGCCCCTGCGCCATTGCGGCGGTGCCGACGGAGACCGGCTGCGTCTGGCTGCCCGGGGGGAGCATTTCCGCTTCTGCCGGGAGGACGAGGAAGGCGCCAACCTCTTTCGGCTGGATCGAAAGGTATTTACCGGCGTTACCTGGAAACTCATCGGCTCGCTGGCCGGCCAGCCGCTGGAGATCGCGGCGCTGGGCCCGGCGGCGGAGGCGCTGCAGGAGGGGCAGTCGGTGTGGGTGCGCATCCCGGCGGAGAATGTCTGCTATTATCTTGAGGACTGATGGATAAACGGCGTTTTGTTATCGACACCGACACCGGCAGCGACGACGTCTGGGCCATCATCGCGGCCCTGCGGGCCCCGGAGATCCGGGTGGAGGCCATCACTACAGTCTGCGGCAACCTGCCGCTGCCGCTGTGCGTGAAAAACGCAAAGCTGGCGGTCCGGGCGGCGGGGACCTATGACCCGCCGGTCTTTGAAGGCAGTGAGAAGCCGCTGAAAAACGAAAGGCCCTTCTATGCCTGGGATTGCCATGGCCCAGACGGGCTCAGCGGTATGGAGCTGCCGGAGCCGGCATATCCCCGGGAAGAAAAGCCGGCGGTGGCGGCGCTGACGGAGCTGGCCCGGCGGTATGCGGGGGAACTGGAGATCGCCACCTGCGGCCCGCTGACGAACATTGCCCGGGCCTGCCGGGCCGATGAAAGCTTTGCCCGGAATGTGAAGCGCATCTACATCCTGGGCGGCGCCGCCGGCGGCCGGGGCAATATGACGGAGCGGGCGGAGTATAATGTCTATGTGGACCCGGATGCGGCACAGATCGTGCTGGATTCGGCGCTGGATGCGGTGTGGGTAAGCTGGGACTGTGCCGGGGGAGCGGCTGCTTTTTCCGACAAAAATCTGGCCCGCCTGGCCCGAAGCGACAGCAAGGCGGCCCGCTTCTGCGAGCGCTGCATCCGGCAGATGCGGGACTACTATAAAAAACAGCACGGCGGGGAAGGTCTTGCCGTGATCGACAGCGTCCTTATGCTGTGCGCTCTGCGGCCGTCGCTGGCGACGGAGGAATTTTCGGCCCGCTGCCAGATCTGCTGCGAGCCTGGAGAAAACTATGGCGCCATGACCATGGTCCGGGATTCCCGGCAGCCCAATGCCCAAATCGTGGCCCGGGTGGATGCCAAAGCCTATAAAGAATACCTCTTTGCCCTTCTGGGGGCATGAAAAGGGGCTGTAAAATAACGTCCCCCAAAAAACGGTGGGTCTCTGTAAGGAGA
>CAZSAX010000062.1:0-11363 GCA_964605075.1 uncultured Oscillospiraceae bacterium | reverse complement strand
CAGGAGGGCGCCATCCAGATCTTCCGCGCCCCGCACAGCGGCCTGGAAGAAGTCATCGTGGGCGTGGTGGGCGTGCTGCAGTTTGAAGTGCTGGAGCACCGGCTCAAAACGGAATACGGCGTGGATGTGCGCCGCCGGGGTCTGCCCTATCAGCTGGTGCGCTGGATCGACTCCGACATCGACCCCGCCGGCCTGAACCTGGCCTCCGACACCCTCTGGGTGCAGGATTTCCGGGGCAACAACCTTCTGCTCTTCGGCGGCCAGTGGGCCATCCGCTGGGCCGAGGAAAAGAACCCGGGGCTTGTCCTGCGGGATTTCAAGCAGAATTAAGGCAATTTTCCGAAATTTTTTCTTCGATTTAATACTTTTGAAATCTCTTGCCCCTTTTTTCTGTAACATCTTGCTGGTATCGTAATACTTGCAAGAGACGATTTCATCTTTTTCATTTTGTCCTCATTCCTATAAGGAATCCCGGGTGCCGAAACACCCGGGATTTTCCTTATAGGATATTTTTATCTCCTCGGCCGGAGTAAATCCGGCCGGTATCATCCTCGGGCATCGCCCTTGCGGATGACGCCCGCCCCCGGCGGGCGGCTCGCCCTGCCCGGGCTTCGCTTCAGAACTCCCGGGTGCCGAAACATCCAGGCTTCTTCTTTTGCTCAAACCGGAACCCAGCGAAGCGGATCCGGTTTGAAGAGGAGGCGCAGCGGAACCAGCAAGCTTTCGCCGTTCGGCGGAAGCGCGCAGGTGCAGCTTGTGCCGACGAGGTGCCGAAACACCCGGGATTTTCCTTATAGGATATTTTTATCTCCTCGGCATCATCCGATATCCGCCATGCCGCCGTCCACCGACAGGGCGTGGCCGGTGATGTGGCCGGAAGCGTCGGACAGCAGCCAGATGGTGGCCTGGGCCACGTCCTGGGTCTGTCCCATCTTCCCCATAGGAATGGGAGGCGCATGATCGTCTTCCCCGGCCGCTGCGGAAGAGCCGGTAGCCATGGAGTTTTTCATCAGCTCCGTGCCCAGGGTGGGGCCGGGGCAGACCGCATTGACACGGATGCCCGCCTTGGCAAATTCCACCGCCGCCGTGCGGGTCACGGCGATCACCGCCGCCTTGCTGGGGCCATAAGCGCCAAAGCCGGGGGCCATGCGAAGGCCGCCCACCGAAGCCGTGTTCACAATGGAACCGCCGCCGTTTTGCAGCATGGCGGGGATCTCATATTTCATGCAGAGGAAGCAGCCCCGGGCGTTCACCGCCATGGTCTTGTCCCAGATGTCCACCGGCAGCTCCAGCAGCCCATGGAAGGGGATGCGCACACCGTCCGGGCCGATGCCGGCGTTGTTGAAGGCGCCGTCCAGCCGGCCATAGGTCTCCACGGTGAAATCCACCATGGCCTTCACCTGGGCTTCGTCCGACACGTCGCACTGGCAGAACACGGCTTCGCCGCCGGCCTGCTTAATAAGCGCAACCGTCTCTTCGGCTCCGGCGATGTTGCGCCCGGTGACGCAGACGACCTTTGCCCCCAGCTTGCCCAGCTCCAGAGCGGTTTCCCGGCCCATGCCGGTGGCGGCGCCGGTCACGATGACTACTTTATCTTTCATAAAATTACTCCTTCTTGCCGCAGGCTCTGCCCACAGCTTTCTTTTTGTTTCTGCCAACATTATATCGGCTCTTCGGCCCCTTTGCAAGCCACTTTCCCTTGACACCGACAGACGGGCAAGTTATTATTATCCATGCCCACAAGGGCACCCGGCCGGGCATGGCTCCATTGGCGGCAAGGCGGGCGGACAAAGCAGGCCGATGTTGCTCTGTTTTTATAAGCCCGCAGCACAAATTGAATATCCGGGTGTGGCGCAGTTGGTAGCGCGCCTGCTTTGGGAGCAGGAAGCCGCAGGTTCAAATCCTGTCACTCGGACCAAATCAGGACCGGATCTTGCCGCCAAGATCCGGTCCTTATTCTTCTCTTTGTCAGAAATCCCTCTGTCCTTAAAAAAACATTTCCTCTCCGAAGAAGCCTTCCTCCGGCTCCTCGTCATACCGGTCAAACGGCAGAGCCTCGCCCAGAATTTCCTCGATCATGTACCAGTCGTTATCCGTCAGATGCTCAAAGTCAAAATCCATGCCCAGCGACTGTATATATTTCACCAGCTTCGGATCCAATTTCACGGCAAATCACCGGTCCTTTCTGCTCTCTCCATTATAGGCCTCCCCATATCCGATAGCAAGACCGGAATCAAAAACAGGCACGGAAGTCATTTCCGTGCCTGTTTTCGTTTGCAGATTTGCGTTTTCAGCCCTCAGAGGCTTCCCCGGAGGGTTCGGCGGAGGCGGTGCCTTCGCTGACGACCTCGTAGTTGCCGGCCTGGATCTCATTATAAAGAGTCTTCAGCACATCCAGATAGGTGGGCGTTTCGTCCAGGGTGGCGCCGGTGACGGCGTCCACGGTCTGCCAGTAGCCCGCCTCGTTTTTGGTGATGCCGCCGTCGGCATAATAGCCGTAGTCAAAGCCGTTCGCGGCAACAAACGCCTTGATGGCTTCCATGTTGCCGGGGAAGGTGATGTCGCTCATCCAGAAATACACGCCGTGGCCGTTGTTCTCCTTGTAGGTGATCTGATACTCGGAGACCACGTCCCCCGCCGCCGTGAGGATCTTCACCGGCTGGGCGGCCGCCTCCACATACCACTTTCCGCCTTCCTGGCTGCGCACATACTCGTTGAGAGTGGTCTTCACGCCGTCGATCTCGGCGCAGTAATCCATGGCCACCGCCGCCGCGGGGTGAGAGCCGATCTCGCCGGTCCAGAGGATGCCGCCGATCTCCAGATACTTGGCATAGTTAATGCCTTCGGCAAACTCCACCAGGCCGTCGCCCGCCGTCAGCGCCGCCAGAAGCGCCTCGTCCGTCACACAGGCCCAGCCCATGGCCGCGCCGTTGTCATCCCAGGGCAGCATGGGCTGCAGGAAGCGGATGGCATAGACCTCATCGTTGGTCATATCCCAGTACAGGGTCGCCTGGATCACGGCGTCCTGCAGGGAATTGGCGGTTTTGGTATAGACACTGTACATGGTGGCGCTGACGATGGTAGCGTCCGCCGGGAAGCTGGGAGGCGCCAGGGGATCTTCTTCCACCTCCCGGATCTCCGCATCAAAGGCGGGGCCGGTCTGCAGCTCATCGGTGAGCACATGGGTCAGCTTGCCGCCGTCCACGCACAGCTCCACGATCTTCGAGCCGCCCACCCAGATCTGCTCCTCCACGGTCCAGGGGCTGGGGTCGTCCTCGCAGGATACAACGATCTCAAACACGCCCGCCTGGCCGGCACGGTAAATGCCCCAGACCACGCCCTCCGCGTCGGTGTAGGTGATGCCGCCGCCGTTGGAGACGGACCAGATATACTCGGCCTCGTCGCCGATCTCGTCCACGGGCACCGCGCTCAGATCATGGGCAATGGCGCAGCCGTCAATGACGATCATGGCATCCACCGCCGGTTCCCCGCTGGCCGCGGGAGGATCGCCGGAGGCTTCCGCACTGGCAAAGGCCGCCGCCCCAAGGCTCAGCGCAAACACAAAAATCATAAGCAAGGCCAGAGTTTTCTTAAACATAGGATTCCCTCCATTCTTGATTAATTGTATAGTATCTTGTTTGGGCTTTGTTTGTCAAACCCTTCCTTTGCCCGGTGTGCCCATAACAAGTTTACATAACAGCATCTCGCCATCTTTTCCGGCCTGTTGCTGTTTATTTCTCCACCTTATATGGCCGCCAAACTCATAAATGTTGGTATAGCCCAGCTCTGCCAGCACCCCGGCGGCGATCCTGCTGCGCCGGCCCGCAGGCCGCCAGAAGCATCATAAGGAGAAGGACGGAAATAAGGAATCGTTTCATCCGTTCATCGCCCCTTTTTCTCATTATAGCACATCCCGCAGAAATGCGCCCCGGCATTGTCTCGCCGGGGCGCACCTCTTTGCTCAGAACCGTTGGCCGGGAAGTTTTTTCTTTTCCCTGGGCGGGAACCGGGCATCAAAGGCTTCCGCCTCTGCCTCATCCACGAAATAGCCGGCAGGCTCTCTGTATGTGCCGGTGATCCCGTTCAGAAAGCCAGGCTCCAGTTCGGCGATCAGGAAATAATCCGCTTCGGGGTCCGCCTCATACCGAATGTCCCGGGTCTTGGAAACCACAAAGCCGCTCTTGCCGTAAACGCTGATGTCGCCGGTGATAGCCAGCGCACCGGCCCCCATGTTCCGCGCCTTTTCCATGGAGCAGTCCAAAAGGCGCTTTCCATAGCCCCGGCGCTGAAACGCCGGCGCGATACTGAGGGGCCCGAAGGTCATAATGGGGATCTCCCGCCCGTCCTCTGTACGGATGGCGGAGCGGACATACAGGATATGACCGATGATCTCGCCCTTCCGCTCCATCACCAGATCCAGCTCGGGCACGAAGGCGGGATCCTGGCGGAGGCTGTGCAGGACGCAGTGTTCCAGGCAGCCGGGACGATAGACGTTCCAGAACGCCTCGCGGACAAGGTTTTCGACGGTACGGTAGTCGGCCGGGGTCTCTTTGCGAATGATGATGTTTTGCATGGGTCGTTCCTCCTGAAAATTGTCGTTATCCTTTTCGGGAGGCGTGTTGACTGTGTGCCGCCTCCCGGCTCAGCCCACAATCTCCAAGGTGTTGTTTTGTTTCAAACAGCGGTCTCCAATACATAGATTCCGGCGGTGCCGGTGGCTTCAGTATAGCGCAGAGAAGGCTCTCTGGCAATACAGCCGAAGCACAAAAAGGCACGGAGCAGAACTTTTTCCGTCTCCGTGCCGTTGAACCCTCACAGGTCAGGCGTTTCCCCGATAAGGGCAGAAAACTCCTCCTGCGTAAAGGAACAGAGCTCCCCTGTCATAGCATTTTTCAAGACCCAGAGCCCCGATTCCGGCGTTGAAACGACCATCCATTGACTGCCGTGCCGACCGTAGTCCTCATACTCCTGCACCCGGGACCGGATCTCGGAGAAAAGGCGCTCATATTCACGGTACGCGGGAACATCCTGAAACTCCCGGCAGATATCCAGAAAACTGCCGTAGTACCAGAGCTGTTCCCGGGGATCCTTCTGATTAAATCTTTCCCAGACGGATTCCCAAACCGTCAAATAATCCCTGTGCAGAGCACGCAGATTGGAAAGTTTGTCCGAAAATACAACGATTTTTTCCTCCTTCGATGCCGTTTGCAAATACGCCAGTACTTCCTGCTTCCGAATCTTCCAGGTATGCGCCGCCGGCTGATCCGCCCGCTTATTTTCGCTGTCGGACATCACCAGCGCAGCAACACCTTTGCCGAAGGTCTTCTGAATATCACCGATGGAACAACCGGTGTCCTCCACAACATCGTGCAGAACCGCCGCCGCCAGCACCTCCGGATCATCCGTAAACCCGGCCGCGATGGCCGCCACCTCCAGGGGATGCACGATATAGGGAATCGTTCCTCCCTTTCGGGTCATGCCCTCATGGGCCTTTACCGCAAAACATACAGCCTCATCAAAACAATTCATTCGATCCGCCTCCTTCTCTTAAAATCTATCATATAAGAAGTCCCATAATCCGTACAATAAAAAACTCCACGGGAATTCGGACAGACTTCCCATGGAGTTATGGCGGAGATGGAGGGATTCGAACCCCCGGACGGTGTTACCCGTCAACTGATTTCGAGTCAGCCTCGTTACGACCACTTCGATACATCTCCCTGTTTCACTTGTGCCCTTCAATATACCATTTTGCCGGGGGTCTTGTCAACCGATGCCCGCGGGATGCTCTCCCGTTTTTTTCTTGTCTTTAGGGCCCATAGGCGTTTCTTTTTCCGGCAAAACGTGGTATATTCATTAAAAAGACGCCCCAAAGGATTTTTTGCCATGACGAAGAAAAAACTGATGGTCCTGGACGGCAACTCCATTGTCAACCGGGCCTTTTACGGCATCCGCATGCTCAACGCCCCCGACGGCACCCCCACCAATGCGGTCTATGGCTTTCTGGCCATTTTGCAGCGGCTTCTGGACGCGGAACGGCCCGACGGCCTCTGCGTCTGCTTTGACGTGCATGCCCCTACCTTCCGCCATGGGATGTACGACGGCTACAAGGCCCAGCGCAAGCCCATGCCCGAGGAGCTGCGGCAGCAAATGCCCATTTTGAAGGACATGCTGGACGCCATGGGCATCCGCCGCTATGAGCTGGCGGGCTGGGAGGCCGATGACCTGCTGGGCAGCATCGCCCAAAAAAGCGAGGCTGCCGGCTGGGACTGCCGCCTGGTCACCGGGGACAAGGACTCCCTGCAGCTCATCACCGACCAGACTCATGTCATCCTCATCAAAACCCGCATGGGCGCCACCGAGACCATCGACTACAGTCCGGAGCTTTTCCGGGAGCAATACGGCTTCGAGCCGAAGAAAATGATCGACCTGAAGGCCCTCATGGGCGACAGCTCGGACAACATCCCGGGCGTGGCCGGCATCGGCGAGAAAAGCGCCATGGACCTGCTACACCGCTTCGGCAGCCTGGAAGGCGTTTACGAAAACATCGCCGACCCTGCCATCAAGCCCGGCCAGCGCACCAAGCTCCAGACCGGCGCAGACATGGCCAGGCTTTCCTACACCCTGGCCACCATTGTGCCGGAGGCGCCCATGGACTTTGTGCCGGAAGAGGCGCTCTGGCAGCTTCGGCCCAGCGGCGCACTGTATGACATCTGTAAGCGGCTGGGCTTTGGCCGTTTCATCGAAAAATGGGGCCTGGAGCCCGACGCCGGCGCCCCGGTCTGCACGGACGCCGCCTGCTTTGAGTCCCTGTCCCTGTCCGCTCCGGAGGCCCTGGCGCGGATCCTCGCTGCGGACCGGGTGGCCGTGATGCCGCTGGATGGGTTGGACGCGCTGGAGCTCTGCGACGGAACGGCGGTCTACACCCTGCGCTGGGGCGATGGCGAGGGCTACAACGAGCTTTTGCGCGCCCTGTTTTCCGCCAAAGTGGAAAAAATCGCCCAGAACGTCAAGGAGCTGCTGGGCCTTTGTCTGGAAGAGGGGCTGGACACGGAGGGCTTTGTCTTTGATACCGCCCTCGCCGGCTATCTGCTGGACGCCACCGCCTCGGACTATTCTGCGGAAAAGCTATCCGCCAAATATCTGGGCGCAGAGCTCTCCGGCGCGGCGGCGCTTTATGCCCTGCAGCCCGCTCTGGATGCCAAACTGAAAGAGCTTGGCATGGAAAACCTCTATTACAACATCGAGCTGCCCCTCTGCCCGGTTTTGGCCCGGATGGAGCGGGAAGGCTTTCTGGTGGACAAAAAGGCCCTTTACGACTTTGGCGAGGGTCTCACCGGGGACATCGCCCGCCTGCAGCAGGCCATCTGGGATCTGGCAGGGGAGGAATTCAACATCAACTCTCCCAAGCAGCTGGGCGTCATCCTCTTTGAAAAGCTGATGCTCCCGGCGGGGAAAAAGACCAAGACCGGCTGGTCCACCAACGCCGACACCCTGGAAAAGCTCCGGGGCCTGCACCCCATGGTGCAGATGGTGCTGGACTACCGGGAGTTGACCAAGCTCAAAAGCACCTATGCCGATGGGCTTTTGAAAGTCATCGGCCCCGACGGCCGCATCCACACCAGCTTTCAGATGACCGTCACCGCCACCGGCCGCCTTTCCTCCACGGAGCCGAACCTGCAAAACATCCCCATCCGAAAAGAATCCGGCGCCGCCATCCGGCGCATGTTCGTGGCGGGCCCGGGCCAGTGTCTGGTGGACGCGGACTATTCCCAGATCGAGCTGCGGCTGCTGGCCCACATGAGCGGCGACGAGACCATGATCGCGGGCTTCCTCTCCGGGGAAGACGTGCACCGCATCACCGCCAGCCAGGTCTTTGATGTGCCCCTGGAAACGGTCACCCCCCTCATGCGATCCCACGCCAAGGCCGTGAACTTCGGCATTGTTTACGGCATCTCCGCCTTCTCCCTGTCCCAGGACATCGGCGTGTTCCCCAACGAGGCCAAGGCCTACATCGACACCTATCTGGCCAAATATGCGGGCGTGGCCGCTTATATGGAAAAAACCATTGCCGAAGCGAAGGAGCAGGGTTATGTACAAACCCTCTTCGGCCGGCGGCGGGCCCTGCCGGAGCTGAAAAGCTCCAACTTCAACCTCCGCGCCTTCGGCGAGCGGGTGGCCCGGAATATGCCCATCCAGGGCACGGCGGCCGATGTGATGAAGCTGGCCATGATCCGGGTGGACGAACGGCTCCGCCGGGAGCTGCCGGAGGCAAAGCTTCTCCTGCAGGTCCACGACGAGCTCATCGTGGAATGCCCGGAGGCCATGGCGGAAGCCGCCAAGACCATCCTGGTGGAAGAGATGCAGGGCGTGGCGGCCTATGCGGTGCCCCTCCTTGCCGAGGCCAAGGCCGGAAAGAGCTGGGCCGATGCGCATTGAAAAAGCCACCGCCGCCCAGGCGCCGGCCATCGCCGCGCTGGAAGCGCGCTGTTTTCCCGCCGACCCCTGGCCGGCGGAGACCATCCTTTATAAAATCAACGAATTTTTCATAGCCCGGGAGGGCGAAGCTCTCCTTGGTTATCTCTGCCTGAGCCATGTGCTGGACGAGGGCAGCATCGATAACATCGCCGTGGCCCCCGAACAGCGCCGCCGGGGCATCGCCGAGGCCCTTGTGGCCGCCGGAGAAGCCGAGGCCCGGCGTCTGGGCCTTGCCTTCATCACCCTGGAGGTGCGCGCCGGCAACGAGCCCGCCATCCGCCTGTATGAAAAGCACGGCTTCGCCCGGGTGGGCCTGCGCCGGGGCTATTACGAAAAACCCAAAGAAGACGCTATCCTTATGACGAGGTTTTACTGATATGCTGATACTGTCTGTGGAATCCAGCTGCGACGAGACCGCCGTGGCTCTGGTGGAGGACGGCCGCAAGGTCCTCACCGACCAGATCTTCTCCCAGGCCGACCTGCACGCGGTGTACGGCGGCGTGGTGCCGGAGATCGCCGCCCGGAGCCATCTGGAGGTCATCTCCCGGCTGGCCACCCGGGCCCTGGCGGACGCCAACGTTTCCCGCAGGGACATTGACGCCATCGCCTGCACCTACGCGCCCGGTCTGATCGGCGCGGTGCTGGTGGGGGTGAACTTTGCCAAAAGCGCCGCGCTGGCCCTGGGCGTTCCCCTGATCCCGGTGCATCACATCCGGGGCCACATTGCCGCCAACTACCTGGCCTATCCGGAGCTGGAGCCCCCCTTCCTGTGCCTGGCCATCTCCGGGGGCAACACCATGCTGGTGGACGTGCGGGACTATACCGACATGCGCATCCTGGGCCAGACCCGGGACGACGCCGCCGGAGAATGCTTTGACAAATCCGCCCGGGTGATGGGCCTGGGCTATCCCGGGGGCAAGCCCATTGACGACCTGGCCCAGAAGGGCGACGATCACCGCTACGATCTGCCCCGGCCCTATGTGGGCTCAAACCCCTACGACATGAGCTTTTCCGGCCTGAAAACCGCGGTGATCAACATCGCCCATCACGCGGAGCAAACCGGGGAAGCGCTGGACAAGCCGGGTCTGGCCGCCAGCCTCTGCCGGGCGGTGTCCGAGTCTCTGGTTGGCCGCACCATGCAGGCCGCCAAAGAGCTGGGCTATAAAAAAATCGCCGTGGCCGGGGGCGTGGCCGCCAACTCCCGCATCCGCCGGGACTTCACCGCCGCGGCGGAAAAAGCCGGCTGTGAACTTTTCATCCCCCCCTTGCGCCTTTGCGGCGACAACGCCGCCATGATCGCCGCCCAGGGCTACTATGAATACCTGGCCGGCACAAGAGGCGACGCCGGTTTGAACGCCTACGCCACCATGGAGCTGTGAGATATGGTTTACATAACAAATTCCGAAGCCGAAACCGAAGCCCTGGGGGCTTCCATCGCGGAAGCGCTGCCGGATGGGTCGGTTCTGGCCTTTTATGGGGAGCTTGGCAGCGGCAAGACCGCCTTTGTCCGGGGCATGGCCCGGGGCATGGGCATCCGCGCCCTGGTCAACAGCCCCACCTTTACCATCGTCAACGAATACCTCGGCCCCCGCAGCCTGTTCCACTTTGATATGTACCGCCTGGGCTCCGCCGACGAGCTTTACGACATCGGCTGGGAGGACTATCTGGCCCGGGGCGGCATCTGCGCCGTGGAATGGAGCGAGAACGTGGAGGAGGCCTTTGAGGGGGACGAATACATCCTCCGCTTTGAAAAGCTGGGAGACAACGCCCGGCGCATCACCCTGGAAGGAGGGCCTGCCGCATGCTGACGCTTTGTCTGGAAAGCTCCGCCAAAACCGCCTCGGCGGCTCTGTTTGAGGACGAGAAGTTCCTGGGCCAGTATTTTCAGGCCGACGGCCTCACCCACAGCCGCACTCTGCTGCCCATGGCGGAAGCCCTTTTGAAAAACACGGAGCACGAAATGAAAGACCTGGGCCTCATCGCCGTGGCCCACGGCCCCGGCAGCTTCACCGGCCTGCGCATCGGCATGGCCGCCGCCAAGGGTCTGGCCTGGGCCCTGGAGATCCCCACGGTGGGCGTGTCCACCCTGGAGGCCATGGCTTACGGCGGGCCGGACATGGAGGGCGCCCTGCTCTGCTGCGTCATGGACGCCCGGCGCCAGCAGGTCTATAACGCCCTGTTTGAGATCAGAAACGGCAAACCCTGCCGCCGCTGCCCCGACCGGGCCATTTCCATCGCGGAGCTGCAAAATGAGCTGATCGCCTCGGAAAAAAGCTGGATTTTGCTTGGAGACGGGGCGCAGCTGTGCTATAATACAATGGAAAAAGACAAAGTCCGCCTGCATCTGGCGCCGGAAGGCCTTCGCTTTCAGTGCGCCCGGGGCGTGGGCCTGGCCGCTTTGGAAAAAGAACCCCACAGCGCCGACGATCTTCTGCCCGTCTATCTTCGCCTGAGCCAGGCGGAGCGGGAGCGGCAGGAGCGCATGGCAGCCCGATAAAAAGAAAAGGAGAACCGGTATGAGCAAACTCTACGTTTTCGACCATCCGCTGATCCAGCACAAGCTCTCCATCCTCCGGGACAAGGACACCGGCGTGAAGGAATTCCGGGAGCTCGTGGGCGAGATCGCCCAGTTCATGTGCTACGAAGCCACCCGGGATCTTCCCCTGGAAGACGTCCAGGTGGAGACCCCCCTGCAGGTGACCACCTGCCGCCGCATCGCCGGCAAGAAGCTGGCCATCGTTCCCATCCTCCGGGCGGGCCTTGGCATGGTGGACGGCATCTGCGACATGATCCCCAACATCAAGGTGGGTCACATCGGTCTCTTCCGCGACCCGGAGACCCTGGAGCCGGTGAAGTACTATTGCAAGATGCCCACGGATATCGCG
>CAZSAX010000061.1:6750-11461 GCA_964605075.1 uncultured Oscillospiraceae bacterium | reverse complement strand
AAGCCACTCCACGCCGATGCCGGTGGTGACGGCCAGCGGCTGGTGCCGGGTAAAGATGGCGGTGCCGGAATAGCCCTTTTTCTCCGCGTAGGCCCAGTAGCCCTGATAGGCCCCCAGGTCCAGCTCGATCTGGCCTTCCTGGAGCTTGGTCTCCTGCAGGCAGAAGAAATCTGCGTCCAGGGCCCAGAAGGCCTCTTCAAAATTTTTCTTTACACAGGCCCGAAGCCCGTTTACGTTCCAGGATACAAATCGCAAAACAATCACCCCGACCCATTTTAGAGGATGGAAGTCGGGGTGTCAATATATCAGAACTGCCGCACCAGCTCCCGGCGCAGCCGGGCGATGATGCGTTTTTCCAGGCGGCTGATGTAGCTTTGGCTGATGCCCAGAGCCTCGGCCACCTCCTTTTGGGTTTGCTCGGTGTGGCCGTCCAGACCAAAGCGCATGAGGATGATGCTGCGCTCCCGGTCGCTGAGGCGGGACACGGCCTGCATGAGAAGCTGGCGTTCCACATCGTCCTCGATGGGGCGCATGACTTCGTCCCCGTCGGTGCCGAGAACGTCGGAAAGCAGAAGCTCATTGCCGTCCCAGTCGGTGTTCAGGGGCTCGTCAAAGCTCAGTTCGCCCCGGCGGGCGCTGAGTTTGCGCAGGTACATGAGGATCTCATTTTCGATGCAGCGGCTGGCATAGGTGGCGAGCTTGATGTTTTTGTCCGCTTTGAAGGTGCCCACGGCTTTGATGAGGCCGATGGTGCCGATGGAGATGAGATCCTCCAGATTTATGCCGGTATTTTCAAAGCGCCGGGCGATGTAGACCACCAGACGCAGATTGTGCTCGATGAGGGTCTGGCGGGCCTCCTTGTCCCCCTGGGCCAGAGCGTGGATGGCAGCTTCCTCTTCCGGGCGCTCCAGCGGAGGGGGGAGACTGTCGCTGCCGCCGATGTAGAAGATGCGGGGGGCAAAGCCGCGGGCTGTCAGCGCCAGACGGATGCGAAGAAGGAGTGAGTGCAGTGATTTCATAAGACCTCCATTCAGATCAGGGCCTGATAACTGCCGTCGGCGGAAAGTGTCCCCGGGGCGATGGCGGCGATCAGGTCGCTTCGGCCTTTTCCGTTTACCTGGATATGCTCCGGGCGAAAGCAGGCCAGCATGCCGCCCTGAGTGCCGAGACCCCGGTAGGGGATGAGCCGAAGGCCCCGGATGCTCTCTGCGGCCTCCACGGCGCCCCCAGCCAGCGTTTTTGCCTGCTCCGGGGAAAAGAGGCCGGCCAGAGCCCCGGCTTCTGCCACGAGCACCGGGCAGCCGGTGACGGGATCGGTGAGACTGTTGCCGGTGTCCCGCAGAGCCCGGAAGCTCACGCTCCGGCCGTCCCGGGTCAGGGTCACGTCCCAGAATTCCCGCTCCGCTTTTTTTACGCTGTGCCGGAACACCAGGCTTACCCCCGCCCAGCACAGGGCGAAGGAAAGGATCAGTACCCGCATGTCCAGCTGCACCAGCCGGCCGCCGGGGCTCCAGGTGCCCCGCCAGAGCCCGGCGGCGTAGACCGCGCCGCCGAACATGACGGATATGCCCAGAAAGGCGGCAAAACAGCGTCCGAGCTTTGCCTCCGGACCGAAAGCCAGCAGGGTCATCAGAAGAGCCAGCACGGTTTTCATCACGCTCCCTTTCAGCCAGGGCAGTCCCGGCAGCAGGGACAGACAGCACCAAAGCCCGCCCAGGGCCGCCGTCAGAGCGAAGCGGCCCCGGCGGTAGGGCAGGGCGCAGACTTTGGCGGTGGCCAGAAGGAGAAAGTAGTCGATGGCGGTGTTCAGCAGGAACAGCTCATCCAGATAAACGGTTCTCATGGGGAAAATATAATCCAGTTTGGATGCGAAGCCGGTTGAAATCGGCTTGTAGATATGGTAGAATTTTGACACTGTGAAGTTCGGGCCGGCGCGCTTGAATTTCCAGAAAAACAGGGATAAAATATATGTTTGGATACACGGAAGGGGAAATGGGATATGAGTGAGATGAATCCGGCCTACCGCCGCGTGCTTTTGAAGCTCAGCGGGGAGGCCCTTGGCGGCGAAGCAGGCAGAGGTCTGGACTTCGAACTGATCCATAAGGTCTGCGCGGCGGTGGGCCAGTGCGTCAAAATGGGCGTGCAGGTGGCCATCACGGTGGGCGGCGGCAACTATTGGCGCGGCGTGAAAGACGGCGGCGGCAAAATGGAGCGCACCCGGGCCGACCAGATGGGTATGATGGCCACGGTGATGAACAGTCTGGCGCTGCAGGATGTTCTTATCCAGCAGGGAACGCCCGCCCGGGTCATGACCATGATCCGCATGGAGCCTGTGGCCGAGCTTTACGAGCACGATCAGGCCATCCGGCACATGGAAGAGGGCAGGGTGGTCATCTTCGGCTGCGGCACCGGCTCCCCCTATTTCTCCACGGACACCGCGGCGGTGCTTAAGGGTGTGGAGATCGGCGCCGATGTGGTGCTTATGGCCAAAAACATCGACGGCGTTTACACCGCCGATCCCAAGAAAGACCCCAGCGCCACCCGCTATGACTTTATCCGCTATGACGACATTCTGTCCAATCATCTGGCCGTGGTGGACTCCACCGCCGCCTGCATGGGACAGGACAACGACCTTAAGCTCATGATCTTCCGCCTCAGCCCGGAGGAGATCGTGCAGGCCGTCTGCGGCGAAAAGGTCGGCACCATCGTTTGCAATTAAATTTTATTACAGGAATCAAGACAAGGAGGAAGAGCCATGTCCGAATTGAAAGAATTTGAAGCCAAAATGCTCAAAGCCCAGGAGTTCCTGACGGCTCAGTTTGACGGCGTTCGCGCCGGCCGTGCCAATGCCGCGGTTCTCAAAGGCATCCAGGTGGAATACTACGGCACCCCCACCCCCCTGAACCAGGTGGCGGCCATCTCCACCCCCGACGCCCGCACCCTGCTTATCACCCCCTGGGACAACAGCGTCCTCAAGGGCATCGAAAAAGCCATTCAGGCCTCGGAGGTCGGCATTAACCCCCAGAACGACGGCCGTGTGATCCGTCTGGTCTTTCCCCAGCTCACCGAGGAGCGCCGCAAGGAGCTGGTGAAGCAGGTCCGCAAGTACGGCGAGGACGCCAAGGTGGCGGTGCGCAACATCCGCCGGGACGCCATGGATAAGTTCAAGAAGCAGCAGAAGGCCTCCGAGATCACCGAGGACGATATGAAGATCCTGGAGAAGGACCTGCAGAAGCTCACGGACGACAGCATCAAGCAGATCGACAAGCTCACCGACAGCAAGGAAAAAGAGCTGTTTGAGATCGGATGAGCGTGAATAAACAACCTGTGACGGCGGAGGAGCCCATAAAGCTCCCCCGCCATATCGCCATCATTATGGATGGCAACGGCCGCTGGGCCAAAAACCGGGGGCTCAGCCGCAGCGCCGGCCATGTGGAGGGCGCGGAGGCCTTTCGCCGGGTGGCCCTTTACTGCAAGGAGATCGGCGTGGAATACCTCACGGTCTATGCCTTCTCCACGGAAAACTGGAAACGGCCGGCCGAAGAGGTGGCCGGGATCATGCGCCTGCTGGAGAAGTATCTGCTGGAAGAGATGCTGCGCCTGGAAAAGGACCAGCGGCGGGTGAAAATATTCGGAGACATCGGCGTTCTGAGCCCGCGGCTGCAAAAGCTTTGCCGCGAGTGCGAGGAGCGCTCAAGCATTTATCCGGACGGACAGGTGAACATCTGCCTGAACTACGGCGGCCGGGACGAGATCGTCCGGGCGGCGAAAGCCTGGGCGGCGGAGGGCTGTCCGGAAGTGGATGAAAAGAGCTTTGGGAAGTATCTGTGGAGCGGGGGCGTGCCCGATCCAGATCTTCTCATCCGTCCCGGCGGGGAAAAGCGCATTTCCAACTTCCTTCTGTGGCAGCTGGCCTACACGGAGTTCTATTTTACCGACACCCTCTGGCCGGACTTTGACAAACAGCACATCGACGAAGCCATCCGGGCCTACAGTGCCCGGCAGCGCCGCTTCGGGGATGTGACAGCGAAAGGATAAACTATGGTCAAAACCATTTCCGTTCTGGGCTCCACCGGCTCCATCGGCCGCCAGTCTCTGGCGGCGGCGGAGCGTCTGGGCATCCGGGTGGCGGCCCTGAGCGCCAACCGGGATATCGATCGCCTGGAGCAGCAGGCCCGGCAGTTCCGGCCGGACATTGCGGCGGTGTACGACGAGGCGGCGGCGAAACAGCTGAAGATCGCCCTGGCGGATACGCCGGTGAAGGTGCTCAGCGGGCTGGAGGGCCTGCGGGCGGCGGCAGTGGCCGACTGCGAGGCAGTGGTCACGGCGGTGTCCGGCTCCGTCGGCCTGATCCCCACCCTGGACGCCATTGCCCTCAAGCGGCGCATCTGCCTTGCCAACAAGGAGACCCTGGTTTGCGCCGGGGAGATCGTGATGGGGGAGGCGGCAAAGCAGGGGGCGGAGATCCTGCCCGTGGACTCGGAGCATTCGGCCATCTTCCAGTGTCTGGAGGGACGCCGGGCGCAGCTCCGGCGTATTCTGCTCACGGCCTCCGGCGGTCCCTTCCGGGGCAAGAGCCGGGCGGAGACGGCGGATGTGACCCCGGAGATGGCGGTGCGCCATCCCAACTGGAGCATGGGCGCGGCTCGACAGTTCTCCTCCCTCGCCGACACCTTCCACCCCGCTGCAGGCCTGATCGCCATGAAGGGCA
>CAZSAX010000061.1:0-6740 GCA_964605075.1 uncultured Oscillospiraceae bacterium | reverse complement strand
ACCATGATGAACAAGGGCCTGGAATTCATCGAGGCCATGCATCTGTTTGCCGTAAAGCCGGAGGACATCGAGGTGGTGGTGCATCCGGAGAGCGTGATCCACTCCATGGTGGAGCTGGCGGACGGCTCTGTGATCGCCCAGCTGGCGGTGCCGGATATGGGACTGCCCATCCAGTATGCCATGAGCTGGCCGGAGCGGGCCCCCAGCCCCTATGAGCGGCTGGACTGGCGAAAGATGAAAGACTTCCACTTTGAGGCGCCGGATCTGGAAAAGACCCCCTGCCTGGGCCTTGCCATGGACTGCGCGAAAAAAGGCGGCAGCGCCCCGGCGGTGATGTCGGCGGCGAACGAAGCGGCGGTTGGCCTGTTTTTGGGACACCAGCTGAGCTACAATGCGATCTATGATCGTGTGGCCGCGGCGGTGGAAGCGATAAATTTTGTAAAGAATCCCACGTTGCAGGATATACTAGAAGCAGACCGGGCTGCCCGGGACTTTGTTATGAGCGCCAAGTTTTAAGGAGAATCCATGAGCACCGTCCTTTATATTCTGATAGCAATCCTAATCTTCGGTATTCTTATCGCTGTGCATGAGCTTGGGCACTTTATGGCTGCCCGGGCCTGCGGAGTGAAGGTACTGGAGTTTTCCATGGGTATGGGGCCGCTGCTGTGGCAGCGCAGGAGCAAGCGGGACACCCTTCTTTCCCTCCGCCTTCTTCCCATCGGCGGCTTCTGCGCCATGGAAGGGGAGGATGAGGGGAGTGACGATCCCCGGGCCTTTACCAATGCGGCGGCCTGGAAACGGCTGATCATCCTGGCGGCCGGAGCGCTGATGAATTTTCTTCTTGGCTTTGTGATCCTTCTGCTTTTCTTCTCCCGCTTTGCCGTGGCGCCCCAGATCACGGACTTCATGGAGGGCTGTCCCTATGAAAGCGCGCAGGGACTGCAGGAGGGCGACATTTTCAAAAGCATCAACGGCCATCGGATCGTGCTGTCCTCCGACGTGTCGGCAGCGCTGGCGGATAACGACGGTACGGATGTGGTGGATATCACCGTGATCCGGGACGGTAAAAAGGTGGAGCTGGAAAACTTCTATATGCCGCTGCAGGCGTATGTGAACGAAGAGACCGGCGAGACCGAAATGAAATACGGCTTTTACTTCGGCAGCCGGAAAACAGGGCTGGAAGCGAAGCTGAAATACAGCTGGCTGCAGGCAAAGATCTTTGTGGGCCTTGTATGGCAGGGCTTGCGGGATATCGTGACCGGGGTTGTGGGCGTTGACCAGATGAGCGGCGTTGTGGGCATTGTGGACATCATTGCCCAGACCGGCAATGCGTCTCCCACCACCTATGACGCATTTCTGAACATTGCGTATCTGGCGGCCTTTATTGCGGTGAACCTGAGCGTGATGAACCTGCTGCCGCTGCCGGCGCTGGACGGCGGCCGGATCTTTTTCCTGGGTGTGACCTGGTGTCTGGAGAAGATCCTGCGCCGGAAGATCGACCCCAAATACGAAGGCTTCATCAACGCTGCCGGGCTCATGCTGCTGATGGGCCTGATGGTGTATGTGATGTACAACGACATTACCCGCATCGTCACCGGCTGAGGAGGACGCGATGAAACGAGAGAATACAAAACGCATTTATGTGGGCGGCATCCCCATGGGCGGCGGTGCGCCGGTGACGGTGCAGTCCATGTGCAACACCCGGACACAGGATGCGGAGGCGACCCTCCGCCAGATGGGGGAGCTGAAGGCTGCCGGCTGCGATATCATCCGGGTGGCCGTGCCCGACACCGAGGCGGCGGAGGCGTTGCGGACGATCATGAAGCAGGCGCCCATGCCCGTGGTGGCGGACATCCACTTTGACCACCGCCTGGCCCTTATGGCCTGCGACGCGGGGGTGGACGCCGTGCGCATCAACCCCGGCAACATCGGCTCCAAAGAGCGGGTGGGGGAAGTGGCCCGGGCCTGTGCCGGGCGGAAGATCCCCATCCGCATCGGCGTGAACACCGGCTCGGTGGAAAAGGCCATGCTGGAAAAGTACGGCGGCCCCACCGCGGAGGCGCTGGTGGAAAGCGCCCGGCGGGAGATCGAGGCTTTGCGGGAATTCGGCTTTGAGGACATTGCCCTTTCCGTGAAAGCCTCCGACCCGCAGAAATGCATCGAAGCTTATCGCCTGGCGGCGGAGAGCTTTGACTGCCCGCTGCATCTGGGCGTGACGGAAGCCGGGACAAGCTATACCGGCCTGGTGAATTCCGCTGTGGGCATCGGCACACTTCTTTCCGAGGGCATCGGCGATACCATCCGGGTGTCCCTTACGGCGCAGCCCATTGAGGAAGTGCGGGCGGGTCTTGCCATTTTGAAAGCCGCCGGACTGCGCAGGGGCGGCGTGAAGCTGGTTTCCTGTCCCACCTGCGGCCGCACCCGCATCGACCTGATCGGGCTGGCCCAGGCCGCGGAACAGCGGCTGGCCGGGCTGGACCGGGACATCACCGTGGCGGTGATGGGCTGCGAGGTCAACGGCCCCGGTGAGGCCCGGGAAGCGGACTTCGGCGTGGCCGGCGGAAAAGGCTTCGGCAGCCTGTTTGTGAAAGGACAGGTGGTGCGCACCCGTATTCCGGAGGAAGAGCTTCTGGATGCGCTGCTGGAGCTTATCAACAACAACTGAGGTATACATAGATTGGACAAGACAGAGTTTTTGGATATGTTCCCCTGCTGTCAGGAGCTGAGCGCTTACTGCGGCGGGCTGGAACAGGCCTATATCACCTCCGCCACCCTGCGGCGGGAGACCATGGCGCTGGAGATCGCGGCATGGTTTCCCGTCATGCCTGCCCCGGCGGACCTGAACGCTCTGGAGCGGTGCATCGCGGTGGATTTCGGTCTGGCCCGGGTGCAGATCCAGGCCAGCTTCCCTTTGCCGGAGGAGAAAAAGAAAGCCGCGGCGGGGGACAAAAAGGGCGGGGCCGTGCTGTTCGGCAAGGCCATCAAGGGCGCTTCCACGCCCATGGCCGAGGTCGCGGCGGATATGACCCGGGTGAATGTCACCGGGCGGGTCTTTGCGGTGGAGAGCCGGGAGATCCAGCGCCTGGGCGCCACGGTGCTGCAGTTTGACATGACCGATGGCACCAACAGCATCCGGGTGTCAAAATTCTTTTCCCGGGAGGACGACAAGTCCGTGATCGAAAAGATCAGCAGCGGCATGTGGCTCACGGTGTCCGGCGCCATGAAATTCAACACTTACGATAAGGAAGTGCATCTGGAGCCCCGGCACATCCAGACGGCGCCGGCTCCGGCGCTGCGGAAGGATACCGCTGAGGTCAAGCGGGTGGAGCTGCATGCCCATACCCGTTTTTCCTCCATGGACGCCCTCACGGATCCCAAAGCCCTGGTGAACCGGGCGGCGGCCTGGGGGATGCCGGCGGTGGCCATCACCGACCACGGCGTGGCCCAGGGCTTCCCGGATGCGGCTTCCGCTGCCAAGAAGGCCGGCGTGAAAGTCATTTACGGTCTGGAGGGCTACTACGTCAACGACGTGGACGAATACGCCGCGGTGCGCGGCCCCGGCGATGCGCTGCTCACGGATGAGATCTGTGTGTTCGATATTGAGACCACCGGCCTTTCCGACCGGGACGACCGGATCACAGAGATCGGCGCCGTGATCTTTAAGGAAGGCCGCATGATCGACCACTTCCAGAGCTTTGCCAATCCCGGCAAGCCTATCCCCCCGGACATCCAGCGCCTTACCGGCATCACCGACCGGGATGTGTTTGACGCCCCGGAGGAGGCGGAGGTGCTGGCGAAATTCCTGGACTTCGTGGGCGGCCGGCCTCTCTGCGCTCATAATGCGGATTTTGACGTGGGCTTCATCACTGCCGCTGCCAAGCGTCTTGGCCGGCCCTTTGATCCCCTTTACTGCGATACTCTGGCCATGTCCCGGAGCCTGCTGCCGGAGCTGAAGAAGCATAAGCTCAATCTGGTGGCGGATCATCTGGGGCTGCCCCCCTTCCAGCATCACCGGGCGGTGGACGATGCCACGGTCTGCGCGCGGCTGCTGGAAAAATTCATTGAAAAATTTGCCGAAAGGGGCATCCATAGATTCTCGGAAGCCAACGCCCTTTGCATTGAGCTTCGCAAGGGCGGCAAGGCGCCCCGTACCCGGCATATCAGCCTTCTGGTGAAAAACCGCAGGGGCCTGAAGAATCTCTATGAGCTTATCTCCAAAAGTCATCTGGAGCATTTCCGCAAAAGCCCCATCATCCCCAAGAGTCTGCTGATGCAGCACCGGGAGGGCCTGATCGTGGGCGCCGCCTGCGAGGCGGGCGAGGTGTTCCAGGCGGTGGTGCGCAAGCAGGGCGAGGCCACGCTGCGGCGGCTGGCGAGCTTCTATGACTATCTGGAGATCATGCCCGTCGCCAACAACAGCTTCATGCTGGATAATGGCCAGGCGGAGACCGAAGAGGAGCTTCGGGACATGAACCGGCGGATCGTGGCCCTGGGCGAGGAGCTGAACATCCCCGTATGCGCCACCTGCGATGTGCATTTTCTGGATGAGGAGGACGAGATCTATCGCCACATCCTTCTGAACACCAAGGGCTTTTCCGACGCGGACAAGGACATGCCCCTCTATTTCCGCAGCACCGATGAGATGCTCACGGAGTTTGCCTATCTGGGCGAGGAAAAGGCCATGGAGGTGGTGGTCACCAACACCCGGGCCGTGGCGGATATGGTGGAGGGCCAGGTGGACCTTCTGCCGGAGCTACGGCTGTATCCTCCGGTGATCGAAAACTCCGACGGCCGGCTCAAGGAGCTGGTCTACAACCGTCTGCACGAGCTTTACGGCCCCAACCCGGAAAAGCTCATCACCGACCGGGTGGAGCTGGAGATGAACACCATTCTGGGCCGCCATTTCGACGTGATCTACATGTCCGCCCAGATGCTGGTGAAGGATTCCAACGAGCACGGCTACCTGGTGGGCAGCCGGGGGAGTGTGGGCTCGTCGCTGGTGGCTTATCTGTCCGGCATCACGGAGGTCAACAGTCTGCCGTCCCATTACCTTTGCCCGAAATGCTATTACACGGACTTTGAGTCCGGCAAGGGCTTCGGCTGCGGTGCGGACATGCCGGACAAAGTCTGCCCCCACTGCGGCGCGGAAATGAGCAAGGAGGGCTTTGACATCCCCTTTGCCACCTTCCTGGGCATCAAGGGCGACAAGGTCCCGGATATCGACCTGAACTTCTCCGGCGAATACCAGGCCAAGGCCCATGAGTATACCAAAACCCTTTTCGGTGCGGACCATGTGTTCAAGGCCGGCACCGTGGGCACCATTGCGGACAAGACCGCCTTTGGCTATGTGAAAAAGTATGCCGAGGAAAAGGGGCTGAACCTGAACTCGGCGGAGATGAACCGCCTGGCCCAGGGGCTGGTGGGCGTCAAGCGCACCACCGGACAGCACCCCGGGGGCCTGGTCATCATTCCCCAGGACATGGACGTGACGGATTTCTGCCCCGTGCAGCATCCGGCGGATGACGCCGATTCCGGTATCATCACCACCCATCTGGAATATCACTTCATGGAGGACTATCTCCTGAAGCTGGACGAGCTGGGCCACGATAACCCCACCATGATCAACATGCTGGAAAAGCTCACCGGCACGGACGCCAAGCTCATCCGCCTGGACGATCCGGAGACCATGAGCATCTTCAAAAGCCCCAAAGCCCTGGGGCTGCCGGACGACGATCCCATCATCGGCCAGACCGGCTCCATCGGCATCCCCGAGTTTGGCACATCTTTCACCCGCCAGATGCTGGTGGATACCCAGCCGGACAAGTTCGATATGCTGGTGCGCCTGTCCGGTTACTCCCACGGCACGGACGTGTGGCTGGGCAATGCCCAGGATCTTATCCGCAGCGGCACCGCTTCGGTGTCCGAGACCATCGGCTGCCGCGACGACATCATGATCTATCTGATGAACATGGGCATGGAGGCCAACCCCGCCTTCAAGATCATGGAGACGGTGCGAAAGAAGAACAAATACCTTTCCGATGAGCAGCAGCAGGCCATGCGGGATCTGAAGGTGCCGGAGTGGTACATCGAATCCTGCCAGAAGATCCAGTACCTGTTCCCCAAGGCCCACGCGGTGGCCTATGTGCTGATGGCCTTCCGCATCGCCTGGTACAAGGTGCATTACCCCCTGGCCTTCTATTCCGCCCTGTTTTACCGCCGCAGCCAGAAGGACTCCTTCGATGCGGCCATGATGACCGGCGGCATCAACAAGGTCCGGGCCAAGATCCGGGAGATCAAGGCCAACCCCAATGCCACCGCCAAGGAAGAGGATCTGCTGATAACCCTGGAAATGGTGTATGAGTTCTATATGCGGGGGCTGGATTTCGCGCCCATCGACCTGTATGAATCCGACGCCAAGCTTTTTGTTCCCGTGGGGGACAAGCAGCTTCGGCCGCCCTTCGTGGCAGTGTCGGGCCTGGGCGAAACGGCGGCGCTGGATCTGGCCAGAGCCCGGGATCAGCGAAAGGACTTTGTCTCCGTGGAGGAGATCGCGGCGGCCTGCACCAAGGTCAGCCAGAGCCACTTTGCCGTGCTCAAAGATCTGGGCGCTTTCGGCAGTATGCCGGAAGAGAGCCAGATGAGCCTGTTTGGATGAGGTTGTTTTAAAGAGAAAGGACGCTGGATTTGAACTGCACCCCATTTGTTAGACAAGTATGGTAAAATACTTGTACTACGAAATG
>CAZSAX010000060.1:0-11551 GCA_964605075.1 uncultured Oscillospiraceae bacterium | reverse complement strand
AGACGCTTTTTGTCCGCTTGTCAAAAAAGCCCGCTTGCGGGCTTTTTTCAAGCTGAATTTGATCTGCTCGGCCGAAGTGAATTCGGCCGGCATAATCCTTGGGGCCCAAGGCCCCGCGGATTTACGCCCGGCCCCGCCGGGCGGCTCGCCCTGCCCGGGCTTCGCTGCGATATACCTACTTCTTTGACAGCCTCAAAAAGCGTCTGCCTCAGGCAGACGCTTTTTGTCTTATTCATAGATCTGAATGTCGATCTTATGGGCTTCGCTGGGATAGGGCCCGGGCATAAACAGGGCCCGGTTCCGGTCAAAATCCGCCGGGTCGTCGCTGACATAGAACTCCAGCTTCGGCGTGCATACCGGCGCATCGCCCCGGTCCATGCTGCGGCTGAGCTCCACGCCGTTGTTGATGAGCCGTATCCCCTTCCCCAGATACCGGGCAATGGCCGCCTCAATCACGGGATAATGGGTGCAGCCAAGGATCACCGTGTCCACCGCCGCCTCCTTCAGCTCTTTCAGATAATGCTCACAGGCCGCCGCCGTGATGGCATTCTCCGGCTCCGTGAAGCCGTATTCCACCAGGGGCACGAACAGCGGACAAGCCACACTTCGTACCTCCAGCGCCGGGTTTATGGCCTTCAGCGCCCGCTCATAGGCGCCGTTGCGCACCGTGGCCGCCGTGCCGATCACGCCGATGCGGCCGTTTTTTGTGGCCCGGGCCGCCGCCGGAGCGGAGGCCTCGATCATGCCGTGGATGGGCACAGCAAATTCCCTCTGAAGCTCCTCCATAGCGTTGGCGCTGACAGTGTTGCAGGCAATGACCACCTCCTGTGCTCCCTTGGACAGCAGAAAGCGCATATCCTGCCGGGCATAGCGCACGATGGTCTCCCGGCTGCGGGTGCCGTAGGGAACGCGGCCGGTATCGCCAAAGTATATGATTTTCTTATAGGTATTCTCTTTCAGCAGTTCCTTCAGGACGCTAAGGCCCCCGAAGCCGCTGTCAAACACACCAAGGCATTCTGTCATAATGATTCCCTGTCATACCAGGCTCATTTCCCGCGCCGGCTCCGCCGGCACGGTGTCCGCAGGCTTTGTCAGCCGGATCAGCCCCCGGTGCAGGGGCTGCAGGGTTTTATAGTATTTGCGGAAAACCTGGTCATAAATTTTCTTGTAAAGGGCATGCTCTGCCGCATCCGGCATAAACACATCCCTTCCGTGCACCATGCTCCGGGCCGCCTCCTCATAAGAGGCAAATTCCCCCGTGGCCACAAAGGCGCACATGGCCGCCCCCAGGGAGCAGGCCTCGTTGGTCTGGATGCGGTGCACCGGCAGACCGAACATATTGGCCGTGATCTGCAAAATGGCGTCGCTTTTGGCGCCGCCGCCGGCAGCATAAAGGCTGCTGATGTGCTGCCCGGAGGATTTCTCCATGGCATAAAGGCCCTCCATCAGGCCAAAATTCACGCCTTCGATGATCGCCCGGTAAATATGGTATTTGGTATGTACATCGGAAAAGCCGATCATGGCCCCCCGCGCCCGGGGCGTGGCAAGGCCCGGTGTCCAGTGGGGCAAAACCAGAAGTCCCTCGCAGCCCGCAGGGATCTCCGCCAGATGCTCATCCAGAATCTGCTCCGCCGAGCAGCCCAGCTCCTCCGCCCGGCGGCATTCCTCCTGAGCGAAGTTCTGCTTGAACCAGGTGAGCATCCAGTAGCCCCGCCAGAGCTGGATCTCGCCGTTGTAAAGGTCGTTGGGCACGGCGGGATAGGCCGGCATAAAGGGCGTGGGCTCAAAATACTTTTTTGAAGCAAACTCCACGGTGGCGCTGGTGCCGAAGCTGATGGCCGCTTTCCCCGGTTCCATCACGGACAGGCCCAGAGTCTCACAGGCCTTGTCCGCACCGGTAGCGATCAGGGGCAGGCCGGCCGGGATCCCGCTCAGGGCGGCGACCTCCGGCTGAATGTAGCCAACGATGTCGCCGGAGGGCAGAATGTCGCAAAGCTTTTCCTGGGGAATATCGTAAAGGCAGCGGGTCAGGCCGCGCTTGCTCCAGCGGCGCCGCTTATAGTCAAAGGGCATCAGCGCGGTCATGGAGGCCGCGCTGTCAATCAGACGACCGGTGAGCCGGAAGTTGAGATAGGTGGAGAGCATGACATATTTGTCCGTCTTGGCCCACAGTTCCTTCTCATTCTCCGCCAGCCAGTTGCAAGAGGAGGTGTGATGGAGCATATTCACTGTGTCGGTCATGCCGGCCACAGCAAACACGATCTTCCGCCACAGGGGGATGGGCTTGGGATGTTTCGCCTGCCGCTGATCCAGCCAAAGGATCGCATCACACAGCGGTCTCCCCTCTTCATCCACGCACACGCAGGTATTGCGAAACGCCGTCAGCGCCACGGCACGGATCCGGCCAAAGGCCTCTTCCTGCCGCGTCCGCAGCCGGCCGGCCGTTTCACACAATGCCTCATAATAGAAATCCGGACGCTGCTCCGCCCAGTTGGGATGCCGGGAGTAATACGGCTTCTCGTATACAAGCTGCTCTGTATCCGCGATTTCCCCCGCCGGGGTAACAAGACTGGCACGCATGCTCTGCGTGCCAACATCAAAGGCAAGAATCAGGGACTCTTTCATCGCTCGCCTTCCTTTCGGCCGTTTATATCCCGGGGCTAAAATACCTCATTTTTCGGGATATTGTCCTATATTATACCATCTTCTTTCCATTTGTAAATCATAATCCGCCCCAGGGATTGACAAACAAAGCCCTAACAGGATAGAATGGTTTCGCATTTAAAATTTTATGTATTTGGCAGGTGATATTATGCTTTCACAGGAACTTGAGGCATTCTACCGCAAACTGCGTCTGCGTCATTACCGGGAGCTTTTCGGGAAGTTCCGGGAGAAAGACGGTTCGCTCAGCGCCACCGAAGCTTTCGCAGCGGACGTGGTATATCTGCTGGGCAACCCCACGGTTTCCACCCTGGCAGACACGCTGGGCATCAGCCAGCCCAACGCCACCTACAAAATCAACAATCTTTCCGCCAAAGGCTATGTGACCCGCAGCGCTTCGGACGATGACAAGCGGGAGTGCCGGGTATCCGTGGCTGACAAATTCTATTCATACTACGACACCAAGTGCGACTTCTTTGCCGACGCGGTAGAGACCCTTCGGAGCCAGTATTCCGAAGATGAGCTGGACTGCTTCGAGCGAATTCTTCACGCCCTGAGCGGCGCCATAAACTAAATTCGGAAAGGCAGACAAAAACATATGACAACAGGAATGAACCTTTGGGACAGCAATGTCTGGTCCTTTGTCATCACCATGGCCGCCCTGCTGATCGCCATGCTGGTGGCCAACACCCTGCGCAACAGCAGCAAGCTTCTGCGCCAGATGATGATCCCCAGCTCCGTGCTGGGCGGTTTTTTGCTTCTGATCGTTCTGTGGGCGGTGGAAAAGCTCACCGGCAGCCCCCTGGTCACCCGCAACCAGCTGGAGATCCTCACCTATCACGGCCTGGGTCTCGGCTTTGCGGCCATGGCCCTGCGCAACGTGGACAAAAAGCAGGACAAGCGTTCCAAAACCGGCGCCTTTGACTGCGGCGTGCAGGTCATCAGCGGCTACCTGATCCAGGCCATCGTAGGCCTCGCCGCCACCCTCATCCTTTTCAAGGTCATGGGCAGCTTCTATGCCTCCGGCGCCCTGCTTCCCATGGGCTTCGGCCAGGGCCCCGGCCAGGCTTACAACTGGGGTCACAACTACGAAGTGGGCTACGGCTTCACCCACGGCACCAGCTTCGGTCTGGCCGTGGCGGCCATGGGCTTTGTCTCCGCCAGCGTGGGCGGCGTGTTCTGTCTGATCCAACTGCGCCGCAAGGGCATTCTGAAGCGGGATTTCGGCAACATCGTCACCGAAGAGCTGCAGCTGCAGGACTTTACCGGTAAGGACGAGATCCCCGTGAGCGAATCCCTGGATAAGTTCACCATCCAGGTGGCCCTGGTCTTCATCGCCTATTTCCTGTCCTATCTGTTCATGGCCGGCTTTAATCTGCTCATTGAAACCGGCATCTTCGGCGGCCTGGGCGGTACGCTCCAGAGCCTGATCTGGGGCTTCCAGTTCCTGTTCGCCTCCGTCATGGGCATTCTGATGAAGATGGTTCTTCGGAAACTGAAAAACAAGGGCATCATCAAGCGGGAATACACCAACAACTTCATGCAGGACCGCATCGCAGGCTTCATGTTTGACCTGATGGTAGTAGCTTCCATCGCCGCCATCGACCTCTCCGCTTTCAAAGAACCGGAGTTTGTTGTGCCGCTGACCGTGATCTCCATCCTGGGCACGGTGGTCACCTATGTCTACCACCGCTTCTGCTGCAAGCGCATCTTCCCCCAGTATGAGCACGAAGCCTTCATCTCCCTGTACGGCATGCAGACCGGCACCGCCTCCACCGGCACCATTCTCCTAAGGGAGCTGGATCCCCACTTCGAGACCCAGGCCGCGGACAACATCGTGTATCACCAGCTTTGGGGCATCGTTTTCGGTCTGCCTTTCATGCTGCTCATGGGCTTCTTCCCCAAGAGCGTTTCCAACGCCGTGATCGGCATGATCATCTGCGCCGTCCTCTTTGTGATCTATAACATCATCCTCTTCCGGCGCTTTATCTTCAAGAAAAAAGTCAAAACCAAATAACAAAAAACCGGCTGGTTCGTACCAGCCGGTTTTCTGCACGGAGCATCCTAACAGAGCCCGTCAGAACTGCGAACGAAAAAACGAAGCTTTGGATTGGTCCGTGAAAAACAGACAATAGACAAAACACGCTCTGCGCAGGAAAAAACTGCACGGGGTATTGCTGAAAAAACCTTCTGCCGAAGCAGAAGGTTTTTTGTATTCAGCCGCTGCAGCTCCGGCACACATGGCGCAGGCAGCAGCTTTCGCAATTCGGCTTTCTGGCGTCACAGACGGCCCGGCCGTGAAGCACCACCCGATGGCAGAAGTCGTTGGACTTCTCCGGCGGCAGAAGCGCCCGCAGGATCGTTTCGATCTTCGCCGGGTCTTTCAGATCGTCCACCAGCCCCAGGCGGTTGGACAGACGGATGCAGTGGGTATCCACCACCACACTGCCCGGAATGTTATAAACATCCCCCAGAATAAGGTTGGCGCTCTTCCGGCCCACGCCGGGCAGGCGCAGAAGATCTTCCATGTTATCCGGCACCTTCCCGCCGAATTCCGTCACCAGCATCATGGCCGCTCCCACGATATCCCGGGCCTTGCCCCGGAAAAAACCGCAGGAGTGTATGTAGGGTTCAATGTCCTCCGGCCGGGCTTTCGCCATGGCTTCGGCATTGGGATAGGCAGCAAACAGCGCCGGCACCACCTTATTCACCCGTTCATCGGTGCATTGGGCCGCCAGACGCACGGAAACCAGAAGCTCCCAGGCTTCATCATAGTCCAGCGTGCAGTCCGCCAGGGGGTATTCCCGCTCCAGACAGGCCAGTATTTCGTCGATTTGTTCTTTCGTTCTCATGGGCTTATCTTATCACGCCCTGTTGCAAATTCCAAGACGATTTTATATAATTAATCAGAAAGAGAACCCGGAAAGGAGTCCGAGATGCAGGATATCAAATGCCCCAACTGCGGGAAGGTTTTCCAGGTGGATGAATCCGGCTATGCCGCCATTGTTCAGCAGGTACGGGATGAACAGTTCCAGAAAGAACTGGCACTGCGGGAGACGCATCTGAAAAACGAGCAGACCGCCGCGCTCCGTCTGGCCCAGGCCGAGGCCGACCGGCAGCATGCCCAGTCCCTGGCAGAAAAGGACCGGGCCATCACCGAGCTGCAGAGCCGGCTGGAAGCCGGAGAAACCGTCAAAAAGCTGGCCGTACAGGAGGCTTTGGCGAAAAAAGAGGAAGCCCTGCACGAGCTGGAAATGCAGCTGCACAGCCTGCAGATCGAATACCAGAGCAAGCAGCAGGAAGCCCAGACCGCTCAGCGCAGCCTGAAGGACTCTTACGAGGAAAAGCTCCGGGACAAAGACGAGCAGATCAGCTACTACCGGGACTTCAAAGCCCGCCAGTCCACCAAAATGGTGGGCGAAAGTCTGGAGCAGCACTGCCTGACGGAGTTCAACCAGCTCCGGACCGCCGCCTTTCCCCATGCCTATTTTGAAAAAGACAACGACGCCCGCAGCGGCAGCAAGGGCGACTTTATCTTCCGGGACTATGACGAGGACGGCAATGAATTCATCTCCATCATGTTTGAGATGAAAAACGAGCAGGATCAGACCGCCACCAAAAAGAAAAACGAGGACTTCTTCCGGGAGCTGGACAAGGACCGGCGGGAAAAGGGCTGCGAATACGCCGTTCTGGTGTCCCTGCTGGAGCTGGACAACGACCTTTACAACAACGGCATCGTGGACGTCTCCTACCGCTACCCGAAGATGTATGTCATCCGGCCCCAGTTTTTCATTCCCATCATCAGCCTCCTGCGGAACGCCGCCGCCAACGCCCAGCAGTACCGCCGGGAGCTGGCTGAGATCCGCAATCAGAATCTGGACATCTCGCACTTTGAGGCCGATCTGAACGAGTTCAAGGACAAATTTTCCCGCAATTACCGCCTTGCCAGCGAGAAATTCCGCAAGGCCATTGAGGAGATCGACAAATCCATCGATCACCTGCAGAAAATCAAGGACGCCCTGCTCTCCTCGGAGAACAATCTCCGTCTTGCCAACAACAAGGCCGAGGATCTGAGCATCAAGCGTCTCACCCGCAACAACCCCACCATGGCCGCCAAATTCGCGGCCCTGGAACAAGACGACGAGTAATCTCCTTCACGATTCGAGGTGAATCCTATGTACCGCCCCCTGGCTGACGAACTGCGGCCCGAGACCCTGGACGATGTGGTGGGCCAGGAACACATTCTGGGCCCGGACGGCATGCTGCGCCGCATCGCGGACAGCGGCAGCATCCCCAACATGATCTTCTACGGCCCCTCCGGCACCGGCAAGACCACCGTGGCCCGCATCGTCGCCCAAAAGACCAACCGCAGCCTGCGCCGCCTCAACGCCACCACCGCCGGCATCGCGGACATCAAGGCCATCATCGACGAGCTGGACACCTTCCTCAACCCCAACGGCGTGCTTCTGTATCTGGACGAGATCCAGTATTTTAACAAAAAACAGCAGCAGAGCCTTCTGGAGTTCATCGAGAACGGCAAGATCACCCTCGTGGCCTCCACCACGGAGAACCCCTACTTCTGTGTGTTCAACGCCATTTTGTCCCGCTCCACCATCTTTGAATTCAAGCAGCTCTCCCCCGCCGCCATCCGCAAGGCCACCGACCGGGTGCTGAACATTCTCTCGGACCGGGACGGCCTGGCTGTGGACGCAGAAGACGGCGTTCTGGACTACGTGGCCCAAAGCTGCGGCGGCGACGCCCGCAAGGCCATCAACACCCTGGAGCTGCTGTATAACACCGCTGTGCCCGGCAAAAAGGGTCTGAAGCTCACCATGGCAGACGCCAGGACCGTCTCCCAGCGCAGCGCCATGCGCTATGACCGGGACGGCGACCAGCACTTTGACATTCTCTCCGCCCTGATGAAATCCATGCGGGGCTCCGATCCGGATGCCGCGCTTCACTATCTGGCCCGGGTCATCGAAGCCGGGGATCTTCTGGGGGCCTGCCGGCGGATCCTTTGCTCCGCCAGCGAGGACATCGGCCTGGCCTACCCCCAGGCCGTACCCATCGTGAAGGCCTGCGTGGATTCCGCCTTGCAGCTGGGTCTGCCGGAAGCACGGCTTCCGCTGGCAGAGGCGGTCATTTTCCTGGCCACCTGCCCCAAATCCAACTCCGCCTACATGGCCCTGGACGCGGCTCTGGCGGACGTTCGCGCCGGCAAGGCCGGACCCATCCCCCGCCAGCTGCAGAACGTTCACGCCGACGGTACGGGCTTCGAGCGGGAGCAGGGCTATCTCTACCCCCATGAATTCCCCGGCCACTGGGTGAAGCAGCAGTATCTGCCAGACACGCTGAAGGACCGGCAGTATTATGAATACGGCGACAACAAGGTGGAACAGGCCGCCCGGCGCTATTGGGACGCCGTCAAAGGATCCGACCCTTCACCGAACAAATAATGGCCCGGGCCCGCAGCACCTGATCGGAATTCACATGCAGGGTCAGCTTCGCCTGCCCCCGTGTGACCGCCGTTCGCTGCATCACCGCCCGGCTGCCCAGCACCGCCGAATACATCTGCCCGGCAGATACGGCAGTGCCCGCAGGCAGTCCGTAGCCCGGCGACATATCCGACACCCCAAGACTGCCCTCGGGCGTCTTTTCCGGAGCCTTGAGCTCCGCTACGGAGTAATCGATGCCGTTGCGCCGAAGCCGCATCAGCGCCAGATCCGCTCCGTCCCGGTCGTCAAAGACCGCGGTCAACTGTGTAGTCAAAACAATCATCTCCTCAGGGCCAGTATGCCCTGGGAAAGGAAGGAAAATTCATGCGATACGAAGGCGACATTTACAGACCCCCCGGGGAGTGGAAGAGCTATCTGCTCCAGTGCACCATCGGCTGCTCCAACAACATCTGCACCTTCTGCTCCATGTACAAGTCCAAGCGTTACCGCGTGCGGCCGCTGGAGGAAGTGCTGGAAGACATCGAGATGGCCAAGAAAACCTATTACCGGGACACGGAGACCGTGTTCCTCTGCGACGGCGACGCCATCAATCTGCCCAAGGACTATCTGTTCGCGGTGCTGGACGCCCTCTACGCCGCTTTCCCCCGCCTGCGCCGGGTGACCACCTACGCCGGCCCCATCTCCACCCTGAAAAAGACCCCGGAAGAGCTCCGGGAGATCCGGGAACGGGGGCTGCAGCGCTGCTATCTGGGCGTGGAGACCGGTGACGGCGAGCTTTTGAAGCATGTGCGCAAGGGCGTGGACGCCGAAGGCATGCTCAAGGCCGGCCAGATGCTGGTGGAAGCAGGCTTTGACCTCTGGTGCATCGTCATCGTAGGTCTGGAGGGCGCGGGGGAAGAGGCCATTCTGCGCAACGCCTCCATGACTGCGGATATCATCAACAAAATGAAGCCCAAGCATCTGTCCGCCATGACCCTGATGGCCATCGAGGGCACCCCCCTCTATAAGGAAGTGCAGGAGGGCAAGCTCATTTTGCAGAATCCCTTTGAAAGCCTTTACGAAGTCCGTCAGCTTATCGCCGGCATCGAACTGGAGGGCCTGCATTTCACCTCCAATCACGCCTCCAACTACGTGCCCCTCAAGGGCACCCTCTGTGAGGACAAGGAAAAGATGTTGAAAATGCTGGACGACATCATCGCCCGGGAGGACAAGAGCCTCCTGCGCAAGGACATTTACCGCAGCCTCTGATGGAGCCCGCCATTCTTACCGATGATCCGGCCTTTTTCCTCTGCGTCAAGCCGGCGGGCATTCTCTCCGAATCCCCCGGCATGCCGGAGCTTCTGGCCGCGCAGAACGGCGGAAAAGAGGTCTTCCCCGTGCATCGCCTGGATCGGGATGTGGGCGGCGCGATGGTCTACGCCCGAACAAAAAATGCCGCCGCGGCCCTTTCCGCCGCGGTGTCGGAACGCCGCATGGAAAAGGAATATCTGGCGGTGGTATCCGGCACGCCGGAAGCCCCGGAAGGCGTTTACCGGGATCTTCTTTTCAAAGATGCCCGGAAAAACAAGTCCTATGTGGTCAAGCGGCCCCGCCGGGGCGTGAAGGAAGCGGAACTGCATTATAAACTGGTGGAACAAAAAGGCGACATCTCCCTGATCCGCATCCGGCTGAAGACCGGCCGCAGCCATCAGATCCGGGTGCAGTTTGCCAGCCGGAAAATGCCCCTGCTTGGCGATCGAAAGTATGGCAGCCCTGTCCAATGCCCCATTGCATTGTGGTCCCATCGCCTGGCCTTCCCCCATCCCATCACCGGCCAGATCGTTGAAGCCGCACAAAATCCCCCCGCGCTCTGGCCCTGGACCGAATTTGAAAGCTCCCTTTCTTTTCAGCCGTAAGTCTTTCGGCGCCCCGCGCGTGACGCAGTGCCTCCTCCCTCCTGAGAATATCAAAGCAGCAGGTATGTCGCAGCGAAACCCGGGCCGAACAGATCAAATCAAACTTGAAAAAGCCCGCAAGCGGGCTTTTTTGACAAACGGAAAACCGGCCTGCAAAAGCAGGCCGGTTTTTGACTTTCCTCAGAACAGACGGATCAGGTTCAGAACAATGACCACAACGGCGAAAACACTCAAAATGCCATAAGCAATGCGCAAAGAGGTCTCTTTGCGGATAAGGATGCCGCAAATCAGATACACAAGCCACAGGCTGTAGCCGATCACCGTCACCAACGGTATCCCCAAAATGATCATGAGGATGAAAAGGCCGTTGATGTATTTCATGAATTTCTCGGAAAATATCTTTTCCTTCCAGGTCAGGGGCTGATCCTCGGCCTGCTGCTCCACTCTTTCTTCGTCCATGGTCATGATCCTTTCGCTTTTTTCTTTATTATAGGCCTTTTCCCCGGTTCTCACAAGATAAAAAGAAAAAAACCCGCCGGATGGCGGGTTTTTTGTTTATTCGGCTACGGTTTAAACCGCAGATCAGCACATCTCGATGATGCCGGCAGCACCCATGCCGCCGCCGATGCACATGGTGACCAGAGCGTACTTGCCGTTGATCTCCTTCAGACGGTCGATGGCCTTGCCCACCAGGATAGCGCCGGTGCAGCCCAGGGGGTGACCCAGAGCCATAGCGCCGCCGTAGGGGTTGACCTTCTCCATGGGCAGACCCAGGGTGTCGATGCAGGCCAGGGACTGGGAAGCGAAGGCTTCGTTGATCTCGATGGTGTCGAGGTCATCGATGGTGATGCCAGCGCGGTCCAGAGCCTTGGGCGTGGCATAGATGGGGCCGAGGCCCATCATGGTGGCGTCGCAGCCGGCCACGGCGAAGCTCTTCAGGCGGGCGATGGGCTTAATGCCCTTGCGCTCGGCCATCTCAGCGCTCATCAGGCAGACGTAAGCAGCGCAGTCGTTGGTCTGGGAGGAGGTGCCGGCGGTAACCAGGCCGCCTTCTTCCTCGGGGATGAAGCAGGTCTTCAGCTTGGCCATGCTCTCCAGAGTGGTGCCGGGGCGGACGCCTTCGTCCTGGGTGCACCAGATCTCGTTGCCTTCGGCGTCGAGAACGGGGTTGCCGTCGGAGTCGGTGACCTTCACGGGGATGATGGAGGGAGCCAGCTTGCCCTCCGCCTGGGCCTTGGCAGCCTTGGCGTGGGAGTCAACGGCCATCTGATCCATACGCTCGCGGGGAATGTTGTAAGCCTTGGCAACATTCTCAGCGGTGACGCCCATGGACATGTAAGCGCCGACATAGTTCTTCTCCAGCCAGTGGTCGTTGCAGGCGCCCTGGTAGGAGGGGAACACGCCGAAGGTGAGGCTCATGGCCTCAATGCCGCCGGCGAAGTAGCAGTCGCCCTGGCCGCAAGCGATGGCGTTGGCAGCAAGAGCGATGGCCTGCAGGCCGGAGGAGCAGAAACGGTTGATGCTCATGCCGGAAACGAC
>CAZSAX010000059.1:4986-11556 GCA_964605075.1 uncultured Oscillospiraceae bacterium | reverse complement strand
CGCGCTCCATACGGGAGAAGCCGATGCGGAACTGGTTCTGCAGCAGCTCGCCCACGCTGCGCACGCGGCGGTTGCCCAGATGGTCGATGTCATCGGGCTCACCCACGCCGTGGGCCATATTGTTCAGATAGTTGACGGAGGAGAACACGTCATCCACGATAACATGCTTGGGGATGAGGATGTCGATGTTGTCCCGGATGGCGTCCTTTAGGGCTTCCTCATCGTCGCCGAACTGCTCCAGCAGCTGGCGCAGAATGAGCCAGCGGACATTTTCCTTCACGTCCACTTCTTCGGGATCGAAGCTGACGAATGCGTTCATGGGCACCATGCCGTTGCCGAACACACGGATGGGCTCTTCCCGCTCGTTGAGAACATAGGCTTCCAGAAGGCCGCGGTTATGCAGCTCCAGCGCCCGCTCCCGGGTCATCACTTCCCCGGCCTCGGCCACGATCTCACCGGTCTGCAGATCGGCGATGGGCGCAGCCAGGGTGCAGCCGATGATGCGGCTCCACACCGCCAGCTTCTTGTTGACCTTGTAGCGGCCCACATTGCTCATGTCGTAGCGGCGGCGGTCAAAGAACAGGCCGTCCAGCAGGTTCTCGGAGGTCTCCACCGTGGGAGGATCGCCGGGACGGAGCTTGCGGTAGATCTCCAGCAGAGATTCATCGCGGTTGTGGCAGGTATCCCGCTCCAGCGTCGCCACCATGCGCTCATCTTCGCCGAAGATGGCCAGGATGTCCTCGTCGGTGATCGCACCGCTCTCGGTGTCGGCCACGCAGGTCAGCCAGGTATAGGGCTTGGCGGGGTCATACTTGCCCAGGGCCCGCAGCAGCCAGGTCACCGGCAGCTTGCGGTTTTTGTCGATGCGGACATAGAAAATGTCGTTGACATCGGTCTCATATTCCAGCCAGGCGCCGTGGTAAGGGATGGTGGTGGCGCTGTAGATGCTGGTCTGGGTCTTGTCCGTGCGGCGGTCAAAGTAGACGCCGGGCGAACGGACGATCTGAGACACGATGACGCGCTCGGCGCCATTGATGATGAAGGTGCCGCCGGCCGTCATGAGCGGGAAGTCGCCCATGAAGATCTCCTGCTCCTTGATCTCGCCGGTCTCCTTGTTGCGGAGGCGGACCGAAACCTTCAGCGGCGCGGCATAGGTGGCGTCCCGGGCCTTGCATTCCAGCTCCGAATACTTGGGCTGCTCGTTCATGGAGTAATCCACAAAGCTCAGCTCCAGGTTACCGGAATAGTCGGTGACGGAGGCGGTGTCACGGAAGACATCCCGCAGACCGCTCTCGAGGAACCACTTATAGGAGTTTTTCTGGATCTCCAGGAGGTTCGGCATTTCCTGGATCTCGGGGGTGCGGGCAAAGCTCTTGCGGAGCGTTTTGCCGTAGTATACGTCCTTTGGCATGGGGGTTCATCACTCCTTCGGAAAATGATACGCCTGGGCGTGTTGTTTGTTTTTGCCTGTATTGCCTTGATTTTTTGTCAGACCGTGGTAAAATAAAACCGTAGTCAGGATGGGTCTATTTGCCCATCTTTCTGAGCATAAAGCAATTGATTATATCATTGAATATTTTATCTTGTCAAGACCATCTTGGCAGATTTTTTCGGCGGGCGCGGTCCGCCGTTTTTTTATAGGTGACATTATGGGAAGCTTTGCTGCCGTTGTTCTTATGTATATCGAGCTGCTGCTGGCTCTGGGGCTTTTGTGGAAAGAGGGGCTTTTGAAGCAGCGGCGGACCCTGTGGCTGTCCGTGCTCCTGGTAGCCGCCACCTTTGTCCTGCGCTACCTCTGTATGGATCACGAGACCTACGACTATATCGACTGGATCTCCCGCTGGGTGCAGCATTTCCGTGATAACGGCGCCTGGAAGGGCCTGGGCATGGAGATCTGGGCCTGCAACTACAACGTCCCCTACCTCTACTTCCTGGCCATTTTCTCCCGGCTTGAGATCTACGACCTCTACACCGTCAAGCTCCTGTCCATCCTATTTGATGTACTGATGGCCTATTGGGTGATGAAGCTGGTGGGGCTTTTCACGGAAAGCGCCCAGCGGAAGCGGATCGCCTTCATCGGCACTCTCTGGCTCCCCACCGTTTTTCTCAACGGCGCCTACTGGGGCCAGTGCGACAGCCTGTACGTTTCCCTTTGCATTCTGAGCCTGTATCTGGTCCTGTCCGACCGGCCGCTGGCTTCCGTCATTGTCTACGCACTGAGCTTTTCCCTCAAGCTGCAGGCCATTTTCATGATGCCGGTATTTCTGGTGTTCATCATCGCCCGGAAGATGAAATTCCGGCACCTGTTCGCCTTCCCCGTGACCTATGTTGTCACCATCCTCCCTGCCGTTCTGGCCGGGCGGAGCTTTGTGGATCTTCTGCTTCTCTATTATAATAATACCGACTCCATCGGCACCGGCGTGAACTACAACTCCTCATCCATGTATTCCATCTCGGAATTCCCCACTCTGCCCACAGATCTGGCAAGCGCCATCGGCATCGTATTGGCCTTCGGCCTCTGCGCCGTGGTGTACGTCTGGCTCCTGCGCCGGCGCAAGGACATTGACAACAGCGTCATTCTCGCCGCGGCTCTGGTACTGTGTCTGGGCATTCCCTTCTTCCTGCCCCACATGCACGACCGCTATTTCTTCCTGGCGGATATCCTGAGCTTTGTCCTGGCCGTGGTCTTCCCCTGGGAGAGCCTGATCCCGGTCCTGGTGAGCTTCGGCTCCTTCCTGGGCTACCACGCCTATCTGAAGCTGCGCTACCTGATGCCCATGAAATACGGCGGCTTTGCCATGCTCTTTGCGCTGTCGCTGTCGGTGATCTTCCTGGCAGCCCGGCTGGAGACCTGCAAAAAATTGAAGTTGACAAATCCAAGCAATCTGCTATAATGGGCAAGTGCCTTGCGGGAGTGCTGGAATCGGCAGACAGGCAGGCTTGAGGTGCCTGTGTCCAACCATAGACGTGTGGGTTCAAGTCCCATCTCCCGCACCAACCCCTGAACGCGAAAGCGTTCAGGGGTTTTTTCTTTCCGCAAGCAGAAGGCCCGGCCCGGAGATTTCCGGGCCGGGCCAGCTTGTCAAAAAAGCCCGCTTGCGGGCTTTTTTCAAGCTTGATCTGATCTGCTCGGCCGAAGTGAATTCGGCCGGCATAATCCTTGGGGCCCAGGGCCCCGCGGATTTACGCCCGGCCCCGCCGGGCGGCTCGCCCTGCACGGGCTTCGCTGCGATATGCCTGCTTCTTTTACAGACTCACCCGGCCCGGAGATTTCCGGGCCGGGCTTTTTGCTTCAAAGCTCCGTCTTTTCGATCTTCACCCAGCCAATGCCCAAATCTTTCAGGCTCTTCACCAGATTCCCGGCGTTGGCCTCCACGGAGAACGACCCCAGCCGTTCCTCCTCGTGCTTTTCCACGATCACCCGGTAAAAGGTCTTGCTGGTCTTTGCCTCGTCGCTCTCGGCCTCTTCCTCGTCCGTGGTCTTGTCCGGGGCCTCCTCCGGCTTGGCCGCCGCCGGGGCGATGTAGGTCACGCCGAAGTAATTGCAGATGCCTTTGCAGATCGCCTCGCCGATATCCACCACATGGGCGACGATCCACGCCGCCACGCTGGCCACATCGTGGAAATCCACCTCCACATAGGCCGTGGGCGCGTTGGCGTTTTTGATCTCGTACAGGCCGGGATAAGCGGTAATGCTCTCGCTGGTGCCGGGGGTCAGCGGAGCCAACACATTGTAAATGGCCTTACAGGCTTTGTAGCCCGCGCCGGTGGTGTTGTAGGCAAACAGCCGCGTACCGCTGACCTTGCCGTTAAACGCATTGGTGTGGATGGGCACATGAAGGTCCGCGCCAAAGGCATTGGACTTTGCCACCTTCTGGGCCATGGTGTGGTAATGCACGGTCAGCACCTCAAAGCCGCAGCGTTTCAGCGCCGTTTCCGCCGCCGCCGCAATCCGCCCGCACTGCACCGCCTCCGTGGTGTTGCCCGAAGCGTAATAATTGTCCGTCTGATTCGACGGCGTAAGACAGATTTTATATGCCATACGATTTCCTCCTCAGATAAAATACCCGATCACGATGCCCACAATGGCGGAGATGGACGCCGCGATAACGGCCTCCCAGCGCCTGCCCGGCACCGCCTCCAGCCGCGCCACTTTATCGGCCAGGCCGTCCACGCTGTTGTTCATGTTCTGGAGCCTTTCCGCCATCACGGCCACCGACTTCGCCAGATCGATAAGGATCTTGTGCTCCTCCTCCAGCTTCTTGATGCGGCCCTCGTTGCGAACGCTCCGGTCCTCCGTCTTCTGCTGGGCAAGAGCCAGCTGCTCCATATCCAATGGTCCGTCCTCCTTTGTCATTCGGTGCTGCTTTCCTTCTTGGTCTGGGTGCCGAAGTAGAAGCCGATAATCACCGTGAAAATGGCGGTAAACTGTGCGCTGTCCACCTTGCCGGTCACGGCGAGGTAAGCGAACACCGCCGTCAGCGAAATGGTCACGATGCTTTTCACCGTCAGCAGTTTGTTAAGACGTTCTTTCATGTATATACCTCCTGTTTTTATATTTCGCTCCCGGCATGGTACGCCAAAGCGCGCCGGGGACTTTAGCCTTATTCCGTTATGCCGTACTTCTCCGGCACGGCTATGACTTCATCCGGCAGTGCTTGTTGTAAAAATCGTCCACGGTATTCCCGCCTCACAGATTGGCGTCAAGAATGATATTAGCTTCCGATATATACCCCACTTCTCCCTCTGTCAAAAACGCACTGGCAAGGGTGAGCTTTAGCATGATACTACCGCCAGTATTCCAGGAGGAATATCGAGCAATGCCACTCGCTTCCATTTGCGCGTCTGCGCTGGAGACCATGTGCGCCACTTTGGCCGTGGAGCCGGAGCCGATGGCCGGAGCCTCCCGCATGGGACAGGCCAGGGGCACAAGGGCATAACACACGGTGGTGCTGTATGCCTTGACCATGCCGGAGTAGTTTTTGATCACCTGGAAATACCGCTGACATTTCGCCAGCTCCAGCGCCTTGCTGGGGGGCGGGTCCCCGGCCAGGGTGGAGACAGAGCCCAGCTCCAGTTTAATGGAACTGATGATATGAGGCCCTTCATCACTCCAGCCCACACCGGCAACCGGATACGGCCTTGCGTTTGTCCACTGCATAAAGATATTAACATCGCCGAACTTGATCACAGAATTCTGACCCAACGCCGGGAATATGCCGTTTCCGTAAAGCAGCTCTCCATCCACAATCGCAGAGATCGTAATCGTCTGCCCCACCAGCTCCGGCATTTCGATCTGCTGAAAAATATATCCGTCCGTGCCCACGCTGTTGGTCGTCACCGAGATACCGCCGTCCACGATTTCCACATCCCCACGCCGGGTTTCCCAACGGTCAAGGAAGTATGTGTCCCGGTTGGAGCCCTCGGTATAGACGGTCTGGCCCCGCTGGTTGATGGGATCGGCAAAATACCAGTTGTCCAGTAGATTCCGGTGCCAGGAGCCGGGCTCACCATCCGAACCCGCCGCACCGGCTGCGCCCTGGGCGCCGGTATCGCCCTTGTCGCCTTTGGCGCCGTCCGCGCCCGCCGGCCCCGTGATATTCACCGGCTCCGGGTTTTCCAGCCCCTTGTCATTCGTCCAGGACAGGGTGCCGTCCGCCGCCACGCTGGGTATAAAAGTGGCGCCGTTCTCACCGCCGTTGGCCGCCAGCCCCTCCAGCGCCGCCGTCAAAACCGGGCTCTGCGTCAGCACCGCCTCAATGCCCGCCATCACAGCACCTCCCGGGACAAACTGTCACTCACATCCAGCATCCCAACATCCGTGCCCAGCACGTCACCGCTTTCAAACTTCACCCGCACCTGGCAGGGCTGCTGCCCCGACATCATTTCCATGCTCTCCGCCTGACTCAGGGGAAACAGCCAGAAACCGTCCCGATGGACAATCTCCCCCGGATAATTCTTTCTGTAAGGCCCCAGCGTGATCTCCACAGCCTCCGCCTCGTCAGGCGTCACCGGCAGCCCCTCCTGGGTAATGTAAATCTTCAGCGAATAAGAATCGCCCTGCATCATATCTGCATCGCTCCTTTCTTCGGTTTCGCCCTGCCCAGAGACCCGGGAGCGAAGAAGGCGCCGGCAAGCCGGCTCACTCCGGGCGCTATCATCGTATGAAGCACAGCCGCCATGGGTGCTGTACACCGCCCGGCAGGGCGTTTAGGGCATTCTGATACAGTCAAAACCAATTTGCAATACAATAATTGCGCAGCGCAACTTTTCCGGGAAAAATTTTTTATGAAAGGCCCGGACGCACAGCATCCGGGCCCGAGACTGTCAAGGAAGTGGGTACACCGCAGCGAAGCCCGGGCAGGGCGAGCCGCCCGGCGGGGCCGGGCGCAAATCCGGGGGGCCCTGGGCCCCAAGGATTATGCCGGCCGAATTCACTTCGGCCCAGCAGATCAAATCAAGCTTGAAAAAAGCCCGCAGGCGGGCTTTTTGACAAGCTGAGGCCCGGACGCACAGCATCCGGGCCCAAGACCGTTTTTATTTTCGATAGCCGCTTTCAAAATCCACGGG
>CAZSAX010000059.1:0-4886 GCA_964605075.1 uncultured Oscillospiraceae bacterium | reverse complement strand
GCATCCGGGCCCAAGACCGTTTTTATTTTCGATAGCCGCTTTCAAAATCCACGGGGTTGACAAGCTCCTCACCCGCCAGATAGGCCTTCAGGTTTTTCGCGGCAATGGCGGCCACCCGATCCTGGGTCTCCGCCAGATGGAACCACCCGGCCACATGGGGCGTGATAACAAGATTGGGCAGCGCCCACAGGGGGCTATCCGCCGGCAGAGGCTCCGGCTCCGTCACATCGATGGCCGCCGCCGTGATGACCCCATGGGTCAGCACCTCTTCCAGCACATCCGATGCCGCGGCATCCCCCCGGCCCACATTGATGAACACCGCGCTGCTTTTCATCCGGGCAAAGCGTTCTCTTGTAAAAAGATGATAGGTCTCCGCCGTGCCCGGCAGCACGCTCAACACCACATCCGCCCGGGCCAGGGCTTCGTCCAGACCCTCCATGGTGTAAAGCTCGTCCACCCCCTCGGGGCAGTCCCCCGTCCGACGCTTCACACCGATGACATAAGCCCCCAGCGCTTTGACCATGCGGGCATAATGCAGCCCGATCTCCCCCAGCCCAACAACCGTCACAACGGCGTCGGCGATGGCCGTGACCGGCCCCTCATCCCGCCAGAGCGCCTGATTCTGGTTGTCTCTGTAAAGATGAAGCTTCTTGATCAGCATCAGCGTCTGGGCAAAGGCGTGCTCCGCCACGGACTTGCTGTAAGCCCCGGTGGAACAGGTCAGAAGGGTCTTTTCATGCAGCACGCCGGGCTTCACATAAGCATCCGCCCCGGAAGAAGCCAGCTGCACCCAGCCCAGCTTTTCCGATGCGCCGATCCGCTCCGGTGCCACATTGCCGATGAGAATATCTGCCCCGGCCACCATTTCCTTTGTCACCTGTGCCGCCGGGCAGTAAGTGAAGCGGCAGCCCTCCCCCGCTTTTTCCAGCGCTTCTTTGTGCCGCGGCAAAAGCGGCACCGTCACCAGAACCTGTTTCATGGTCCATCCTCCTGTTTTTTCTCCCACTATACCACAGCCCTGCCGCTTTTGAACAGCCCGGCCAAAAGCGCCCCGCCGACCGGCGCAAAAACAGAATAAAAAGGAATACCGCCGCGCAAAATAGCCATACAATCTGCATGGAGGTTATTTACATGAAAAAGCACACGCTTCTGGCCGGCGTACTGGCCATCCTGTTCGTTCTTTCCACCCCCGCCCTGGCGGACTATGACACCGGCACAGCGCCCCTGACCGACAGCGGCACCGTCAGCAGTTATTCCGACCGGATCACCCAGGTCATTGTCAGTCAGTCCGTCAGCGAAAGCAGCACCAACACCGAAGCAAGCCCCAGCCCCGGCGGCATGGCCCCGGTAGCGGAGAATCAGGAGATCCAGACCTATCGGGGCGTCTCCGTAGGCGGACGCCTCAGCGCCCGGGATCCGGAAGGCGGCTCCCTCCGCTATGAGCTGACCACCGAGCCCATGAAAGGCAGCGTGGAGCTGTCGTCCGACGGCTATTTCGTCTACACCCCGGAAGATGGCAAGCGAGGCAAGGATTACTTTGGCTTCCGGGCCATCGACGAGCAGGGCAACAGCTCCCAGGAGGGCACAGTCATCATCCAGCTTCTGCGCTCCAGCCGCAAGGTCAGCTACTCCGACCTTGACGGCGATCCCTGTGCCTACAGCGCCACCCTGCTGGCCGAGACCGGCATTTTTGTGGGCGAGCGCGTGGGCAGCAACTATGTGTTCCATCCCGAACAGCCGGTCAGCCGGGGCGAATTCCTTTCCATGTGCATGGTCCTGACCGGCGAGGACATCCTCTCCGGCGCACTTTACACCGGCTTTCTGGATGACGAAAGCATCGACACCTGGCTCAAGCCCTATGTATCCACCGCTCTTATGGAGGGCTATATCAGCGGCATGAGCGCCACCGGCGGCGCAAATTTTGAAGCCTCCGGCGACATCCGCCTGGGCGATGCCTGCAGCATTCTGGACGCCGTTCTCGGCATCACCAATGTGAGCAACTTCGGCGCGGAACTGGGCAGCCAGGCTGTGGCCAACCTCTCCGCCTGCGGTGTTTTGGGAGAATACGAAAGCCTGGACGCCTCCCTCACCCGGGCCGAAGCCGCCACCATGCTGGCCAACGCCCTGAACCTTCTGGAGCAGCGCTGAGCCAGCGCGCCGGACTGCCGTATATCCGGCTTGAAACGCAAAAAAACATCCGGCGGTCGCCGGATGTTTTTTTATTTGCTTTTACGCTATGGAGCCTAAGTGAACTCAGGCGTCCCAGCCCTCGTAACGGCCGTACTGAGGATCGTTGTTGCCGGACGCGGTGCTGAACATCTCCAGCATGTTGATGGGGTCGTTGAAGTCAGCGATCCAGCCTTCGCGGGCGATGTCAAAGTTGCCGCTCTTGCGCTCCTCCAGGAACACGTTCCAGTCCTGGATAGCGATGGTCATCTCGATGCCGACAGTGGCGAAGTCCTGCTGCATGGACTCAGCGACAGCCACGTGAAGGGTGCTCTCGTTGGTCAGGTACTCGATGGAGATGGGAGTCTCGTCGGACAGGGTGCCGTCCTCGTCGAACTTGAAGCCGGCAGCGGTCAGCAGCTCGACGGCCTTGGCCACGGTGCCTTCATAGTCTTCGTTGATGGCGTAGGGGTTGTAGTAGCCTTCCTCAATGGCATCGGACTTGAAGATGCCGCCGTTGCCGTCCGCCATGCCCAGGGGGATGTAGGCGTTGGCAGCAACCTGGCCGGTCTGGCCGATGTTCTCGCAGATGTAGTCACGGTCGATCAGCAGGTTGAAAGCTTCGCGCATGCAGGCAGCTTCCTCGGCGGTCTTGCCGTCGAACAGCTCGCTGTTGACGTTCCAGGCCACATAGTAGGTGCCCAGGTTGTCAACGATGTAGAACTCTTCGTTGTCCAGCAGGCTGGCCACTTCGTCGGTGGGAATGCTGTCGATGAAGTCCACGTCGCCGGCGTTGTAAGCGGCATAGATGGCGGTGTCATCGGCGGAGAGCATGAACTCCAGGGTCTCGATGGTGACGCTGTCAGCATCGTACCAGTAGGGGTTCTTGGTGTAGGTCATGGAGACATCGTGGTTCCAGCTGGTGCAGACATAAGCGCCGTTGGAAACGAAGCCGGCCTCGGTGCACCAGGCGCCGGGGTTGGTTTCCCATTCAGCAGCGGCCTCCACGGCGGACTGCTTCACAGGGAAGAAGGTGGGGAAGGCCATCAGGTCTTCCATGTAAGCGCAGGGAGCGCTCAGAACGAACTCCAGGGTCACGTCGTCGATGGCGGTAACAGCCAGATCGTCGCCCGCCAGAACTTCGCCGTCTTCCGAATAGTAGCCTTCGAAGCCGGAGAACATGTAGCCGTAGTCGGCGGCGGTGACATTGGAGGAAGCACGCTTCCAGGCGTACTCGAAGTCAGCGGCGGTCAGGTCGGAGCCGTCGGACCACTTCAGGCCTTCCCGCAGGGTCACGGTGTAGGTCAGGCCGTCCTCGGACACGGTGTAGCCGGTGGCGCAGGCGGGAACGCAGACGCCTTCCTCATTGTAGGTGTACAGGCCGGAGAAAGAGTTGACAGCCAGGCAGGCGCCGTCCACGGAGGAGTTCAGCGCGGGATCCAGGTAGTCGGGCTCAGAGGCCAGGTTCAGACGCAGGGTGGTGGTGCTGGGAGCGTCTTCACCCATGGTGGCATACATAAAGAACTTGTTGCCGAACAGGTTGGCGTAGATGCCGTCAACATAGGACTTCTGCATGTAGATATCGTTGTAGTAATACACGGGGATGACGGCATAGTTGGACATCAGGATGTCCTCCGCCTGGTGCATCAGCTCAACGCGGGCTTCGAAGTCGGTGGTCGCCTTGATCTCGGCGATCAGCGCGTCGTACTGGGCCCAGTCGTTCACGGGGTCGATGAAGGCGTCGCTCACCAGGTCGGCCGCGGAGACGGCGGACTCTTCAGCAACTTCTTCAACAGCTTCCTCCTCGACGGCAGGCTCTTCGGTCTTGGCGCCGCAGGCGCACAGAGCGAAAACCATGGTCAGAGCGAGGAGAAGGGCAATGATCTTCTTCATTCTTTTTTCCTCCTAAAATATTAATACAACAGGGTTCTGTTATATTTCTGAGTGTTCATCGTCATGACCTGTCATGACGCAGGAGAGCCGGCTCTCCTGGCAATTTCCAAATTTTCGGATATAAGCGGCAACATTATATTACAGCCCAACCGGAAAAACAAGGCAGAAAAAACCTTTTTGTAAGATTTGTTAGATTTGTTAACTTCACTTATTCCAGCAGGCCACAAAATGACCATTTCCACGGTCCTGCAGGCTGGGACATTCCGCGGCGCACTGCTCCGTGGCATAGCGGCAGCGGGTACGGAACGCGCAGCCGGAGGGCGCATTCAGGGGGCTGGGAATATCACCGCTGAGGACGATGCGCTTGCTGGCCCGGGCGATCTTGGGATCGGGCACCGGCACCGCCGACAGCAGGCTCTGGGAATAGGGATGCTGGGGATGATCGTAGATCTCATCCGCATCCGCCAGCTCCACGATCTTGCCCAGATACATAACGGCGATCCGCTTGGAAATGTGGCGCACCACCAGCAGGTCATGGGCAATGAACAGATAGGCCACGCCCAGCTTTTCCTGCAGCTCCTCGAACATATTGATGACCTGGGCCTGGATGGAAACGTCCAGGGCGGACACAGGCTCGTCGCAGACGATGAACTGGGGGTCCACCGCCAGCGCCCGGGCGATGCCGATGCGCTGCCGCTGGCCGCCGGAGAACTCGTGGGCGTAGCGGGTGGCGTGTTCGGCGTTGAGGCCGACATACTCCATCAGCTCCAGGATCTTCTCCCGGCGCTCCTTGCGGTTGGAATACAGCTTATGCACATCCAGAGGCT
>CAZSAX010000058.1:0-11673 GCA_964605075.1 uncultured Oscillospiraceae bacterium | reverse complement strand
GAACCCTCGCATTCAGCTTGGGAAGCTGATGTTCTGCCATTAAACTACACCTGCAAGCTATGGAATTATACCACCCGTGCGGCCACAAAGCAAGCATAAATTTTATTTCCGGCGAATAACTTGTCCCGGGAGGCGATGATATGTCCTTTGGACGACTGTGTGCGGCGGCGGTGCTGCTGTTTGCGGCGGTCTACATCCATCTGTTCTTGCCACATTGGGCGCAGACGGTCAGGGAGCCGCTGTTTTATACGCTGGACAAACAGGGCTTTTCGATAACCGCGGAGGAAACGGCGGCGCTGGAAGAACTTTGGGGCGAAATGCATGACTGAGCTGCGGCTACAGCCGGGGGCGGATTTCGCTTTGCTGGCGGCAGCGCTGTATTTTCTGGGGGGTCTGAGCGCCCTTTGTGCGCTGCTTGCCGCGGCGGCGGTGCATGAGCTGGGGCATCTGGCCGCTATGGAGCTGGCGGGGGCGAGGCCCCAGCGGCTGCGGCTGGGCATGGGCGGCGGTGTTCTGGATTATGCCATGGTCCCATCGGCGGCGGGAGAGGCGCTGATCCTGGCGGCGGGGCCTTTGGCGGGTCTTTTGTTCGGACTTTTGTGTCTGCGCATGGAGGACGACTTCTTTCATTATACCGGGTTGGCCGCTCTTTTAGCCACCGGCTTTAATCTGCTGCCGGCGCTGCCTCTGGACGGCGGGCGGCTGCTGGAGCTGCTGCTGGAGCGCTTTCTGTCCGAGCGGCAGCGGCGAAGCGTCATGCTGCTCTGCGGCTGTCTGAGCGCGGTGGTTCTTTTTCTGTTGGGTCTGCGTCTGCGGTTGATCGTACTTTTGGCGGCAGGAATTTGGCTGGGGCTACTTGTCAATTTTCCAAGCTTGCGATAAAATATGCGGTATGGAAATGACAGATAAGATGGACGCCCTGCTGCGGCAGGTGCAGCGTCCGGCCCGCTATACCGGCGGCGAATACAACCAAATCATCAAAAACAAAGAGGAAGTGGATGTGCGCTTTGCCTTCTGCTTCCCGGACACGTATGAGATCGGTATGTCCAATCTGGGCATGCGCATTCTCTACGGTGTTCTCAACGAGATGCCCGGGGTGTGGTGCGAGCGTGTGTTTGCCCCCTGGGGCGATATGGCGGAGGCCATGCGGAAGGAGAACATTCCTCTCTGGGCGCTGGAAAGCGGCGACCCGCTGAAGGATTTTGATATCATCGGCTTCTCTTTCGGCTATGAAATGGCCTATACCACGGCCCTGGACATGCTGGATATGGGCGGCGTTCCCATCCGCGCGGCGGAGCGCAAGGCGCTGAGCCCGCTGGTGGTCTGCGGCGGCGCCTGTGTGTGCAACATCGAGCCCATGGCCGATTTCTTTGACCTTTGCTTCCTGGGTGAAGGTGAGGATATGGACCGGGAACTGGTGGAACTCTACCGCAGGGCCAAAAAGGAAGGCTGGGACAAGGAGACGTTCCTCCGGCAGGCGGCACAGATCGAAGGCGTGTATGTTCCTTCTTTGTATGAAGTGGCGTATAATGAGGATGGAACCCTTGCTTCTTTGACGCCCAGGGACGGCGCGCCGGCCCGGGTGCGCAAACGCATCATTGAAAACCTGGACGACAGCTTCTATCCCACCAGGCCCATCGTGCCCTCCACGGAGATCGTGCATGACCGCATTTCCCTGGAGCTTTTCCGTGGCTGCATCCGGGGCTGCCGGTTCTGCCAGGCCGGCTATACCTGCCGTCCGGTGCGAAACCGCAGCGCGGACAAGTGTCTGGAGCTTGGCCAGAAGGCCCTGGAGGACAGCGGCTATCAGGAGCTGAACCTCTCCAGTCTCAGCACCAGCGACTATAAGCCCCTGTCGGAGCTTTGTGACGGATTGCTGGATTACTGCGAGAAGCGGGGCATAAGCCTGTCTTTGCCCTCCCTGCGGGCGGACAACTTCTCCATGGACATTATGAGCCGGGTGCAGAAGGTGCGCAAAAGCGGCCTGACCTTTGCCCCGGAGGCGGGCAGTCAGCGGCTGCGGGATGCCATTAACAAGAATGTGAAGGAAGGGGATCTGCTGGAATCCTGCCGGGTGGCCTTTGCCGGCGGCTGGAACGGCGTGAAGCTCTACTTTATGCTTGGTCTGCCCACGGAGACCGATGAGGACGTGGTGGGCATTGCGGAGCTTGCCCAGAAAGTGCTCTGGACCTGGAAGCAGAACGCCTCCAACAAGTCCCGGGGCGTGCGCATCACGGTGAGCACCTCCGAATTCATTCCCAAGCCCCACACGCCCTTCCAGTGGGCGCCCCAGGTGACAAGGGAAGAATATCTGCGCCGGGTGTCGGTGCTTTCCGGCGCTTTGAAAGCCAAGGCCATCACCTACAACTGGCACGACGCGGAAGTGAGCCTGATCGAGGCTGCTCTTGCCCGGGGCGACCGGCGCATGGGCGCCGTGATCGAGCAGGTCTGGCGGGACGGCGGCCGGCTGGAGGGCTGGAGCGAGTATTTCAGCCTGCAGCGCTGGCTGGATGCGTTTGACAAATGCGGGCTGGATATTGATTTTTATGCCACCCGGGAACGTCCTCTGGACGAACTGCTTCCCTGGGAGCATATGGATATGGGCGTTCGCCGGGCCCATCTGGAGCGGGAGTGGCAGAAGGCTCTGAAGGCCGAGCTCAGCCCCGACTGCCGGGCCCAGTGTACCGGCTGCGGCGCTGCCGCCATGCTGGAAGGAGGGGTATGCCGTGGATAAGCTGCGTTTGAAATTCCGGAAAACGGGCCGGGCGGTGTATATCTCTCACCTGGATCTGATGCGCACCATGCAGCGGGCCTTTTTTCGGGCCAAACTGCCCCTGCGCTATTCCGAGGGCTTTAACCCCCATGCCCGCATCTCCATCATCCTGCCTTTGCAGGTGGGTGTGGCCAGTGACTGCGAATACATGGACTTCTGGCTGACGGAGGATGTGGACATTTCGGCGATTCCCGCCATGCTCAACGCCGGGATGCCCGAGGGCATTGAGGCGCTGGAAGTGTATCCGGCCCAGCGGAAGGGGGCGGAACTGAAGTGGCTGGCCCTGGAAGGCCGCTTCACCGGGGGACGGGACGCCGCGTTTTACAATGCATTTTTCACCCGGGAGGATATCACCGTTACCCGTCGCACCAAGCGGGGGGAGAAAACAGAAAACATTGCGCCCCATATCCGCAAAGCGGTCTTTACGGAGACGGGGGATGGCCTGCGCTGCGAAGTGATCCTCAGCGCCCAGGAGCCCACCATCAGCCCGGAACTGCTGGTCAAGGCACTGGGGGAGGACGCCCCGGCGTACCTCAGCTTCCGTCGGGTGGCAGCATTTGCAGAAAATATGGAAGAATTCCGATAAAAAAGTCTTGCAATTCCAATATTCCTGTGGTATCATACCAGAGCCTGTGCCATGGAGCACAGTTATCAGGGCGGTCCGCTGCCGGGAAAATGATACGGTATGAACGTCACTTAAAGGAAGGTATGTTATGAATCTCATCAACGCGCTGACTGAACAGTACATGAAGCCCGAGCTGCCCGCCATGAACGTCGGTGACACCGTCCGTGTCGTCGTCCGCATCAAGGAAGGCAACCGCGAGCGCAACCAGGCTTTCGAAGGCACCATCATTGCCAAGAAGCATGGCGGCATCAACGAGACCATCACCGTGCGTCGTATCTCCTACGGCGTGGGCTGTGAGAAGGTCTTCCCTGTGCATTCTCCCACCATCGTGTCCGTGGAAACCGTTCGTCGCGGCAAGGTTGCCCGTGCGAAGCTGTATTATCTGCGTGGCCGCGTCGGCAAGGCTGCCAAGGTCAAGGAGAGAATCTGAAAGCAAAGAAAAGAAGAGGCTTCGGCCTCTTCTTTTGCTTTTTCCGTTGGGGAGGCGAGAGCCTCCCTTTTAATTTTATGGCGGAAGGGGAAAGATTCTTGCAAAGTGAAAGGGAAATGTTGTATAATGCCTTGTTACTAATATGGGGGCTTATACAAACATGAGCAAAAAAAGCAAAGCGATTGATAATAAGGAAGAAGTTAAACCCGGACAGGAGATCTATGAATGGATTCAGTGCGTGGTCGTGGCGCTGATCGCCTGCGTGATGCTCTTCACCTTCTTTGGCCGGGTTATCGACGTGGTGGGCCGTTCCATGGTACCCACGCTTCAGAACGGCGATAAGATCATCATCACCCGCCTGGCCGGGGACTATGAGGCCGGGGATATTGTGGTTCTGCAGAAGAACACTTACGGCTCTTCGCCCATCGTGAAACGTATTATTGCTACCGAAGGCCAGACGGTGGATATCGACTTTGAACAGGGCATCGTGTATGTGGACGGACATCCGCTGGATGAGCCCTATACCAACGAGCCCACCTATGATCCCGAGGACTTTGTGGGGCCGCAGGTGGTGCCGGAGGGCTGCGTGTTTGTGCTGGGCGACAACCGCAACAACTCCCAGGACAGCCGGGAGTCCAGCATCGGAATGGTGGATACCCGCCATATTCTGGGCAAGGTGGTGTTCCGCATTCTGCCTTTCAGCCAGTTTGGCGCGATCTACGGCTGGTAAGCGCGATAAGATCACCGGCAGGGCCGGTGTGGGATTAGAACAGGAGAGAAAATGGCAAATGTACAGTGGTTCCCGGGCCACATGAAAAAAGCCGAGCGCATGATGGCTGACAGCCTCAAGCTGGTGGACGCCGTCTGCGAGATCGTGGATGCCCGCATCCCGTATTCCAGCCGGAATCCGGATCTGGACGATATAATCGCCGGGCGTAAGCCCCGGCTGCTGGTCCTCAACCGGGCCGATCAGGCGGACCCCGCGGTCACCGCCCTGTGGCGGGAGCATTATAAAAACAGCGGCGTCATGTTTATGGAATGCGATGCCCGCAGCGGCCGGGGCGTGAAGGAATTTTCCCAGAAGATCCGCACCCTTACCGGCAAATCCGGCCCTCTCCGGGCCATGGTGGCCGGCGTACCCAACGTGGGCAAATCCACCTTTATCAACAAAGTCAGCGGCCGGAAAGCGGCAGCGGCTTCCGACCGGCCCGGCGTGACCCGGGGCAAGCAGTGGATCTATGTGGACAGCCAGCTGGAGCTGCTGGATACACCCGGCATCCTCTGGCCCCGTTTTGACGATCCGGCGGTGGGGGAGCGGCTGGTGTATACCGGCGCTGTGAAAGATCTGGTGGTGGATACCGAGGATCTGGCGGCGAAGCTTCTGGTGCTGCTGCGGGATTATTACCCCAAGGCGGTCACAGAGCGCTATAAGATCGAGCTTGACCCCGAGGCCCAGGGCTGGCAGCTGCTGGAGGCCTGTGCCCGGAAGCGCGGCTTCCTCATTGCCCGGGGCGAGGTGGATACTGAGCGCATGGCGGCCATTCTGCTGGATGAATTCCGTGGCGGAAAGCTGGGGAGGATCAGTCTTGAAAGACCCAATTGATCTTTGGGAATATGAAAACGCCGTGCACGATGAAGGCTTTGAGCTTGTCTGCGGTGTGGATGAAGCCGGGCGCGGCCCTTTGGCCGGGCCGGTTTGTGCCGCGGCGGTGATCCTGCCCCAGGGGCTGGAGATCCCCGGGCTGAACGATTCCAAAAAGCTTTCCGAAAAGAAAAGGGAAGCGCTCTTTGCGGAGATCTGCGAGAAGGCTGTCAGCTACGGCATTGCCTTTGCCACGGTGGAGGAAATTGAAGAAATCAATATTCTTTCTGCGGCGCTTCTGGCCATGAACCGGGCCATTGAGAAGCTTTCGGCGGTGCCGGACCTGGCTCTGATCGACGGCAATACGACCCGGGATATCCAGGTTCCGGCCCGGGCTGTGATTGGCGGAGACGCCCGATGTGCCAGCATTGCGGCGGCTTCCATTCTGGCAAAAGTCACCCGGGACAGACTCATGCTTGCGATGGCGGAAAAATATCCGGAATATGAATTCCAGAAACACAAGGGCTATGGGACCAAGGCGCATTATGCGGCCCTGGAGGCCCATGGGCCCAGCCCCATCCACCGGATGAGCTTTTTGAAGAAATTCTATGAAAAACGAAAATAAGCTTCTGGGCTGCTGGGGCGAGGACCGGGCAGCGGAGTATCTGAAAGCAAAGGGCTACCGCATCATCGGCCGCAATTACAGCTGCCGTATGGGGGAAGTGGATATCATCGCCCGGAAGCGGCATTTTGTCGTATTTGCCGAGGTCAAGCTTCGCAAAAATGACCGCTTTGCCAGGGCTATGGAATATGTCACCGAGGCCAAACAGCAGCGGGTCATTGCGGCAGCAGAACTCTGGCTGCAGGCGAATCCCACCAAGGCCCAGCCCCGTTTTGACGTTATTGAAGTCTATGCTCCCCAGGGGACAGCGACGGAAAAACCTGTAATCAATCATATTGAGGATGCGTTTGAGACATGAAATATATCAGCACCAGAGAAGGTAAGACGAAGATCACGGCCTCCCAGGCGATTATCCGGGGACTGGCGCCAGACGGCGGCCTGTATGTGCCGGAGAGTATTCCCCGGATCGATATGAAATTCATCGAGGCGCTGGCAAAGCTGGATTACCGGGGACGGGCGGCGAAGATCATGGGCCTTTATCTGGAGGAATTCTCTGCCGAAGAGCTTGCAGAGCTGGTCAAGGCCTCTTATGCCGATAACTTTGACTGCCCGGAGGCCGCGCCTCTGGCCATTCTGGATCCCATGACGGGCTGTCTGGAGCTTTGGCACGGGCCCACCAGCGCCTTTAAGGACATGGCGCTGCAGATCATGCCCCGGTTGCTGGTGGCCTCTCTTCGCAAAAACGGAGAGGAGCGCACGGCCAGCATTCTGGTGGCCACCAGCGGCGACACCGGTAAGGCGGCGCTGGAAGGATTCAAGGATGTGCCCGGCACCTGCATCCAGGTGTTTTATCCCAGGGACGGGGTGTCCGATGTGCAGAAGCTGCAGATGGTCACCCAGACCGGCGAAAATGTGAAGGTGGTTTCCGTTACCGGAAACTTTGACGATGCCCAGACCGGCGTCAAGCGCATTTTCGGCGACAAAGCCTTTGCTGAAAAGCTCAATGAACGGGGATACTTCCTGTCTTCTGCCAACTCCATCAACTGGGGCCGGCTCCTGCCGCAGATCGTGTACTATTTCTCCGCTTACTGCGACATGGCCAAAACCGGGGAATTTGATCTGGGCGAGGAACTGGATTTCTGCGTGCCTACGGGCAACTTCGGCGACATTCTCGCCGGCTGGTATGCCAAGCGCATGGGCCTGCCCATCCGCAAGCTAATTTGTGCCTCCAATGACAACAAGGTCCTCACGGACTTCTTTGAGACAGGGGTTTATGACAAAAACCGCCCCTTCTATCTCACCAGCTCGCCCTCCATGGATATTCTGGTGTCCAGCAATCTGGAACGGCTTCTGTATTACGTCTGCGGCGCGGAAAAAACAGCGGCCTGCATGGCAGAGCTTTCACAGAACGGAAAATATGCGCTGGATGAAGAGACCATGGATGCCATCCGGGACGAATTTGCCGCCGGCTTCTGCGGCGATGCCGAGAGTAAGGCTGTGATCGGCGAGCTCTGGCGGGAAGGGGACTACCTGGTGGATACCCACACCGCGGTGGCCATCAAGGTCCTGGACGATTACCGGGTGAAAACCGGGGATGTTATGCCCTGCTTGGTTTTGTCCACGGCCAGCCCCTTCAAGTTCTGCGGCGCGGTGCTGGAAGCGCTGGGCGTTTCCTCCAACGAAAACGGCGCCAGGCTTGTGGAAGAGCTGACGGCGCTCACCGGCCTTGCGGCCCCCGGACCTCTGAGCGGTCTGGACAAGCGGGACGTGCGTTTTGAGGAGTGCGTGGCGCCGGAAGACATGATCGGCGCGGTGGATGCATTTTTGCAGTAAAATATGTAGAGGGCGGCAAGCCGCCCCCTAAGGTCAGGTGCAGCAGCCGCCCTTGTCCAGAGGACGGTAAGTGCCGCAGAAGGTCTGAGCCTTGCTGCAGGCCTGTTCGCCCTTGACGTCGATATGAGCGGCGGTGCAGCCGTTGCCCCGGACATGGTACTGGCAGCTTTCAACGCTGCAGCAAACGCCGCCGATGGTGCCGCTGCACATTTCACGATCACCCATCATTATCACCTCGGCACTAGTCTGTGCCGGGGACGAGGATTTATACAATGTCACTTTATGCCATCGGCGATCTGCATCTGTCCTTCGGGCAGGACAAGCCCATGGATGTGTTCGGCGGTCGCTGGAAAAATTATGTGGAAAAGATCAAAGAGGGCTTTTCCCATTTGCAGCCGGAGGATGTCTGCGTGCTCTGCGGCGATCTGAGCTGGGGGATGTCCCTGGCAGATGCGTCGGAAGACTTTCGCTTCATCGAGGCTCTGCCCGGGAAAAAGATCATCCTTAAGGGAAACCACGACTATTGGTGGAGCAGTGCCTCCAAGCTCCAGACCTTTTTTGAGCAGAACAATATCAAAAACATTTCCATGCTTCATAATAATTGCTTTTTCTACGGGGAAAACGCCGCCATCTGCGGTACCCGGGGCTGGTTTTATGAAGAGGAAAAAGGCGGGGCCCACGACAAGAAGCTGATCGACCGGGAAGCGCTCCGGCTGGAAGCCTCCCTGAAAGCGGCGGGGGATAAGGAGAAATATGTGTTTCTTCACTACCCGCCCAAATACGGCATGTACATGTGCCGGGAGCTGCTGGAACTTCTGAAGGCCTATGATGTGAAATGCTGCGCCAGCGGGCATCTTCATGCCGACAGTCTGCGCCTGGCGTTCACCGGCGACTGGGAAGGAACGCGGCATATCTGCGTCAGTGCCGATGCGGTGAATTTCACGCCGGTAAAGATTCTCTGAATTATTGAAAAGATACATTTATTGTGTTATAATAAAATTTAGCGTAAATATGCAGAAGGAGTAAATCAGATGCAAGTCAAGAATGTCGAAAAGAAAGAAAAGTCTACCGTCAGCTTTGAAGTGCTGATCGGCGCGGACGAATTTGAGAAGGCCGTTCAGTCTGCTTATCTCAAGAACCGCAGCAAGATCTATGTTCAGGGCTTCCGCAAGGGCAAGGCCCCCCGTATGGTCATTGAAGGCATGTACGGCAAGGACGTTTTTTATGATGAAGCCGCCGACGAGCTGGCTCCCGCCGCTTTCCGCTTCGGCGTGGAAGAAGAGAAGATCCGCAACGTGGGCACTCCCACCATTCGCAGCATTGATGTCAACGACGCCAAGGAGCTGACTCTGGGCTTCCTCACCGCTGTCTGGCCCGAGGCCAAGCTGGGCGAGTACAAGGGCCTGGAAGCGCCCCGCGCCGTCGTCGCCGTGAGTGACGAGGACGTGGACGCCGAGGTGGAGCGCGCCCGTAAGCGCAGCGCCCGCATGGTGAATGTGGAGCGTGCCGCCCAGGACGGCGACTTTGCCATCATTGACTATGAAGGCAGCGTCAACGGCGTGCCCTTTGAAGGCGGCAAGGACGAAGGCCACCGTCTGCTGCTGGGCTCCGGCTCCTTCATCCCCGGCTTTGAAGAGCAGGTTATCGGCATGAACGTGGGCGAGGAAAAGGACATCAACGTCACCTTCCCTGAGCAGTATCATGAGCCCAGCCTGGCCGGTCAGGCCGCTGTGTTCCACGTCAAGTGCAACGGCATCCAGGAAGAGCAGCTGCCCGAGCTGGATGACGAGTTTGCCAAGGACGTGTCCGAGTTTGACACCCTGGAGGCCTACAAGGCCAGCATCCGCGAGCGTCTGGAAAAGAACGCCGCCGAAGCTGCGGATTCCGAGTTCCACTCCGCGCTGCTGGAGAAGGCTGCGGCCAACATGGAAGTGGAGATCCCCGAGGGCATGATCGAAGAGCAGATCGACAGCATGGTCAACGAGCTGGATCAGAACCTGCAGTACCAGGGCCTGAGCCTGCAGATGTACCTGCAGTACCTCAACCAGGATATGAACGCTTTCCGCGCCAGCAACCGTCCTGCTGCTGAGGCCCGCTGCCGCATGCAGATCCTGGTGGACAAGGTGGCCGAAGTGGAAGCCATCGACAGCACCGACGAGGAAGTCGAGGCTGAGTACGAGAAGATCGCCGAGCAGTACAGCACCGACGTGGAGAACGTGAAGAAGAACGTTCCCGTGGACGCGGTGAAGGACGACATGCGCGTTCGCAAGGCGGCCGAGCTGATCTACAATACCGGCATTGCCACTGCTCCCGAGGCGGAGGAGAAGGCCGAGGAGAAGCCCAAGGCCAAGAAGAAGACCGCTGCCAAGAAGGCCGAGCCCAAGGCCGAGGAAGCGGCCGAAGCTCCTGCGGATGAGGCTGCCGAGGCTGAGGCCAAACCTGCCCCCAAGAAGCGCACAACCAAGAAGAAGGCCGAAGAGCCCCAGGAAGAGACCGCTGCTGAAGTCGAGGCTCCCGCGGCGGAATAATCCATCCGATAATTGGATAGGCTTCCATTGGAAAGGAGCGAATTCAATGAGTTTAGTACCCTATGTTGTGGAACAGACCTCCCGCGGGGAGCGTTCCTATGACATTTTCTCCCGGCTCCTCAATGACCGCATTATTATGCTCAGCGAGGAAGTCAACGACACCACTGCCTCCCTGATCGTGGCCCAGCTTCTGTATCTGGAAGCCCAGGATCCCGACAAGGACATCCAGTTCTACATCAACAGCCCCGGCGGCTCCGTGACCTCCGGTCTTGCCATCTATGACACCATGCAGTACATCAAGTGTGATGTTTCCACCATCTGCATCGGTATGGCTGCCTCCATGGGTGCGTTCCTGCTGTCCGCCGGTACCAAGGGCAAGCGGCTCATCCTTCCCAACGCGGAAGTGATGATCCACCAGCCCTCCGGCGGCAGCCGCGGTCAGGCCACCGACATTCAGATCATGGCCGAGCAGATCCTGAAGACCAAGGCCCGTTTGAACAAGATCCTGGCGGAAAACACCGGCAAGAGCATTGAGCAGGTGGAGCAGGACTGCGAGCGTGACCACTGGCTCACGGCAGAAGAGGCCCTGGAATACGGCCTGGTGGACAAAGTAATCAGTAAGAGGTAACTGCCATGTCCAGAGGGGACGAGAAAAGAACCATCCGCTGCAGCTTCTGCGGCAAGCCCCAGTCCCAGGCGGAGCGGCTGATTGCCGGCAACGATGCGTTCATCTGCGATGAATGTGTGCGGCTTTGCATGGACATCGTGGCGGAAAACGATTTCCTGCCGGAACAGGCCGAAGGGATTCTGCCGGAACTGACGGAAGCCAGCGTTCCCAAGCCCGCGGAGATCAAAAAGGTCCTGGATGACTATATTATCGGCCAGGAACGGGCAAAGATCGCCATTTCCGTGGCGGTTTACAACCACTATAAGCGCATTCTCCACGCCGGGGATGATAACGGTGTGGAGCTGCAGAAATCCAATATCCTCATGGTGGGCCCCACCGGCAGCGGCAAAACCCTGTTTGCCCAGACCATGGCCCGCATGCTTGACGTGCCCTTTGCCATCGCGGATGCGACCACGCTCACCGAGGCGGGTTACGTTGGCGAGGATGTGGAGAACATCCTTCTGCGTCTTCTGCAGGCGGCGGATTTCGATGTGGAGCGGGCAGAGCGCGGCATTATCTATATCGATGAACTGGGTAAGATCGGCCGCAAAAGCGAAAACACCTCCATTACCAGAGATGTTTCCGGCGAAGGTGTGCAGCAGGCTCTGCTGAA
>CAZSAX010000057.1:0-11722 GCA_964605075.1 uncultured Oscillospiraceae bacterium | reverse complement strand
TCTGCTCGGCCGAAGTGAATTCGGCCGGCATAATCCTTGGGGCCCAAGGCCCCCCCCGGATTTACGCCCGGCCCCGCCGGGCGGCTCGCCCTGCCCGGGCTTCGCAGGGCAAATCTTACTTCTTTGACAGTCTGAGCACCGGAAGAAGATCTTCCGGTGCTCATTCTTTCTATAAACTATGCAATTTCAGTGCTGCGTATCAGTCGATACCGCCGAAGCCCCCGGGGGGCTCTTCGCCGGGCGCCAGATCCGCAGGAGGATCGGGAGGCAGGGAGCCGTCTTCCATGGTCATGGCCTCAACGGAAGCAGCCTCTTCCGCAGCGATCTCCGCAGAAGCCTCGGCAGAGGGCTCATCGGAAGCGGAAGCAAGGGGGTTCTCCACCGCGTAGTCTTCCCACACGGGGACCTGGCCGGCGCCGGAGGCATCCACCTTGTCGCTGTAAGCGCCAACGGTCACGGTGTAGCCTTCGCCGTCCACATAGACGGTGCCGTCGGTGCCAACGACCTTGGCGCCTTCGATGCTGCCTTCCAGAGCCAGAGTGCCGGTGATGACAGAATCGCCGGTCACGGTCCAGACAGAGCCTTCGCCGATGCTGAGGTTCATGATGCCCTCGCCGGTGTAGCCGCCGTTGTAGCTGTCATCGCAGATGATGGCGCCGTTCAGGACAGAGCCGTCCAGCATGTAGAAGTCCAGGTTGGAGATGGTGTCATACATCACATCGCCCTGCATGGCCTGCTCGTAAGCAGAGAAGATGCAGTCCGCACCGTTCTTGCCGGCGGTGCCCCAGGTACGGGAGCTGGAGTTGCCGGTGACCTGCAGCCAGTAGGTGGTCTCGTCGGAGTAGGAGACGTCCACACCCTTGAAGGTGATGTAGCTGTCGGTGTTGGTGTTGAAGATGACGGGGCCGGCGTTGCAGGTGAGGGAGCCGCCGATCATGTCATACTCGGAGGTGCCGATGGAGGAGTCGCCGGACATGGACTGGTACACGATGATGTTCCAGACGCGGTTGTCGTTGAGCTCGGTGGGCTGCATGTTGCCGGTGAGGTCGCAGTCGAACAGACGAACGGTGTTCTTGCCCTCGATGGCAACGGCCTCGGAAGCGCCGGCGTAGAGGTAAGCGTTGTGCACCGAGATGTCCGCCGTGCAGTACACAGCAGCGGTGCCGTTTTCGGTGATGTAGGAACCGCCGTCAACGACCATGGTGCCGCTGCCGCGGTCGGAGCGGATGGCCGCAGAGGAGCCGCCGGTGGTGATAACATCGCAGTCCCAGGCATACAGGGTGCCGCCGCCGGCCACATGGATGCCGCCGGCTGCGTTGGAGCCGGAGTTGCGGATGGTGACGTTGGAGACATAGGCCACGCCGGTGTCATAGCCGAACACGCCGGTGCCGCCGGCGGTGGTGCCGGTGATCTCGGTGTCGGAGACATACAGCTCGCCGTCGGAGACGAACAGGGAAGCGCCCACGCCGTAGAAGCTGGCCGCATCGCCGCCGCCGCCTTCACCGTCGTTGGTGATGACAGCGTCCTTCACGGTAACGGTGGCGCCGTTGTTCACGTGGATGACGTTCTCTTCGCCGGTCACAGAGGCATAGCTGCCGGTGTACTCAGCATCCTCAGACGCGGTGATGACTGCCGCATAGGTATCAGGCTCGGAAACCTGACCGCCGGGAGGCATACCCATAGCGCCGGAGGCCGCTCCGGTGACTTCGCCGGAAGCTTCTCCCGACGCCGCCAGAGCACTTACGCTCATCATCATGGCCAGAACCATAACCAGAGCAAGGATCTTGCGAAGTTTCATGCTGTTTCTCCTTTCCATACTTAGGGAATTATACGCACATTATCGCAGATAAATATGAATTTTTCAACACTAATTGGAATCGACTTAAGTATTCCAGAAAATTCCTTATCAGAACAAACACGGCGTCTCCCCCCAAAAAGGAGAGCCGCCGTTTCATTAACCCGCTTCAGGGCTTTGGCTGCGGATATATTCAAGAAATAGCTTTAAAAGCGCGGAACAATGGTTTTTGTTCCAAATCAGCACTTCCGTCAGCTGGGGCAACTCCTCCAGAATCTGCGCTTTTAGAGGGCGGAAGGTACGGGATGTGAAGATGACGTTGTCCTCGTTGCCGATATAAACTCCCATGCCCGCCTCCAGCCACAGAGCCTGAGTCTCCATATCCGGCCCTTTTTTCACCGTGGGGGTAATACCAGCGGCCAGGATACTCCGGTTCACTACCTCCAGGCCGGGATGGAAATTCTCCGGCGCAATCAGCACCCGGTCCGCCACCGCAGCAAGGCCCGGCTTTTCCAGATTCCAGACAGGGTCGTCCGTTTGAGCCATGAGGAAGTTGTTCAGCATCTTGATGGGAACGTAGTCAAGTTCCTCATCCAGATCACTAGCCGAGGAAATGATGGTCTGGGCCACATCTAGCGTTCCAGCCTTGATATCATCCACCAGGTTGCAGTGATACAACCGCCGAATATCCACGCTCAACTGGGGGTACTTGTCCGAAAGATTGCGTATAGCAAACAAAACCCCCGCTTCCACCGACTGTCCCTCCAGGATACCGATGACAAATCGGTCGTTCACGATATCGGCCAAAGCCTGCACCCGGCGGATGATGCCATTGATCGTGTCCATAGTACTTTTCATTTCCTTATACATAAGTTCCCCCGCCGGGGTCAGCCGCACATTGTGAAAATCACGCTCCAGCAGCGTCACGCCCAGTTCCGTTTCCAGGGCCGCTATGCTGCGGCTCAAGGTAGACTGGGTAACAAAAAGAGACGCTGCCGCCCGGGTGAAGTTCAAGCTGTTTGCCACCGCGAGAAAATAATTGATTTGGTTAAAGGTCATAGCTTTTGCCTCCGCAGAAATATCGATTCTGCCGCTGAAAAAATCGATCCGTTTTTGCAATTTTATAACTTATAAAATGGAATGTCAACCAAACTGGTTATGGCAAAAAATCTCACGCCGGAAAGGCTGGTCCGTCCTGGAATATAACCTGCATAATCTGTTTGCCCCGAAAAGAAAGCTCAAGCAATATGGATGGAAGAGGACCCTCCGACCGACAATCATCTGCTAAACCGGGAGAAGGTGGCGCCGTCTATCGGGAGAGCAAAGCCACCAGCACGACACGTGAAACCGGGCATACGCTCCCGCTTCAACAGCGCCTGCGACGCCTATCTGACCTCTATCCACAGCGGCAGCTACGAACAATGCCCCGACAAACCACAAGAGGATCAAATCACCAACCATCTCATCCATAACCGCTGCCATCACCTGCCGCACCCACGGTTAACAAACGCCTGCGGTATCATAATGCAGCCAACTGGCAGAGCATCTCCCAGCCTCATCGGTGCTCCGCCCTTATCCTCCGGCATAAACCTGTTTTGCCATGAAGGATTGTAATTGTCCATGTGCATTTTAACAATTTTACATTTCCCTCAGCCAATGATATGGTTACCATGGAAGGTCCATATGAACGCACAATATTTGGCGTATCTGTTTCACTTATGCATCAGGTAACATATTGGAGGTAATGAATGGAACACTTGATTAAGACCGACGTGCTCGTGATCGGCGCCGGTAACGCAGGCTTCTTTGCCGCTATTAAAGCAGCGGACCAGGGAGCCAAGGTAACGCTGGTGGACAAGGGCTACGCAGGAAAATCGGGACAGACCCAGAACATGGAGACCATGATCGTCTTCGATCCTGAAAAGCACAACCTGAAAGAATGGGTAGAAAGCGACCGGGGCGTAAACGAATACGTCAACGACCCCAAGTGGGTGGAGATCACCTACCGGGAGAGCAAAGCGTGCTGGGAAGACCTTGCCTCCTGGGGCTATGAAAGTTACCGCTATGACAAAGATGGTAATGTCGTCATTCTGCCCATGTCCCTGCCTGATGAAGCCGGCGAATATACCCCGGGCGAAGAAGGTCTGGGCGGCACCGGCGAAGGCCGCGTTCCCACCCCCGTGCGCTTCCGCTTCATCTGCTCCCGACAGCAGTGGCGATTCCGCAAAGTCTGCAAAGACAAGGGCATCACCATCATGGACCGCTTCACGGTCACCGACCTCATCAAGCAGAATGGTCGTATTGCCGGCGCGGTGGGCTTCTCCGCCGATAACAACGACACTTACATCTTCAACGCCAAAGCAATCGTTCTGGCCGCCGGCAACGGCGGCATCAAGAATGCCGGCTTCCGCACAGTAACCACCACCGGCGACGCCCAGGCCATGGCCTACCGCATCGGCTGCGCCGTCACCGGTAAGGAATGGAGCGACTATCACCCCGCCCGGGTAGACTTCCCCGCCTATGCCTGGTCCGGCGGTATCGACCGCGACTACTTTGTGCCCAAGGATCAGAACGCCAAACACCACGGCCTGCTGGTTTATAACAACGAAGGCGATTTCGTAGATGCCATGCGCAAAGATCCGGAAGCCGCCAAATACACCACCGGCCAGATCTTTGACGGCGCCCGCATGGCCTACGAGGCCCATATGGGCCGGGCCCCTGTGTACTTCTCCGTGGACTGGGATCCAAACACCCGCCAGATGAACCACAGCCCCAAGGACATGCCCCGGGAACAGATCGACGAAGACGCAAGCAAAGAGGGCAAGGTGCGCATGGCCATGGGCCGTGCCATGGGCCAGTCCCATCACTTGTCCGACGGTGTCTGGCCCACCAACGACTACAGCTGCGCAGTGGAAGGTATGCCTGGCCTTTATGCCGTGGGTGACTGCCTGGGCGGCCGCCCCGGCTATCCCATGGCCGGCTTTGCCTATGCCTATACCTCCGTAACCGGCACCCGGGCCGGTACCAACGCCGCCATCTATGCCAAGGGCATCGAGGACACGGAGCTGGACCCCACCGAAGTCAAGCGCGTCACCGACATCATGTGGGAACCCATGCGCCGCAAGGGGGGCTTCACCCCCGGCTGGGTCAACCAGGTTATCCTAAACACACTGGTTCCCTACTGGGTTCTTCTGCTTAAAGATGAAAAGCGCATGGCTGCGGCTCTGAACACAATAGAATTCATCCGGGACAACCTGGTTCCCAAGCTCTGGGCACAGGATGTTCACGAGCTTCGCAAGTGTCACGAGGTAAAGAGCATCGTTCTGCATTCGGAAATGAAGCTGAAAGCCTCCATGATGCGCAAGGAAAGCCGCTGGACACATTTCCGCCAGGACTATCCGCTGCGTGACGATGAAAACTGGCTCTGCTGGATTAAGATCCAGGAGGTGGACGGCGAGATGACCTTCACCAAAGTCCCCGTGCCGGAAGAGCTTCACCCCGATTCCACGCTGCCCTACACCTACCGTTACCCTTACGAATTCCCCTTTGAACCGGAAGTACTCCCCAACTGATAAATGCGAGGTGAAATGCAATGGCCATTGAAAGAATCGATAAAGAAAAATGCGTCGGCTGCGGCAACTGCCAACTTGTATGCAGCTGCGACGTAATTGCCATGGGCGAGGATAAAAAGGCTTTTATAAAATATCCGGATGACTGCATTGTCTGCCTTTTTTGCGAGCAGGAATGCCCGGTCAACGCCATTTATGTCTCCCCCACGCACATGTACAAGCAACTCCAGGCCTGGGGCTAAGGCCTGAATGCTCCTCGCGCCCCACAGGGGGCACCGCAGCGCCTCACAGTCCCGCCAGCGGGGATCTGCAGTTTTCTTTTAGCAAAAACACCCCGGAGAGTCTCCGGGGTGTTTGTTCTTTTATCCATTCGAAGATGCTGGACCGTCAACCAACACATGCCTCTTCCAGTAGCCGGAATAGTAGAAAACAACGGACGGAATGGCTGTTCCCAAAGCTGCCAAGTTATCGCCCCAGAAAAAGCCTGTCACGCCATAACCCAGTCCAGCACCAAGAAACATGCTCAGGCCAAGGCGAAGAACGATGCCGTCGAGGATCGAAATAGCCATATTGAACTTTGCATGACCACTTCCCATCACGAGCGTAAAGAATGGGATCATAATAGCATTAGCGCCCAGACCCACGATCATAGCCGGCAGGAAAATACGGGCATAGGCCAAAACGCCGGGATCAGTGGTAAAAAGACCAAAAAGGAAGTCAATGAACAGAATATAGAGCGTGGAATACAAGATGAAAGTACACAAGCTCAGAAGACCGTTGATACGAACAATCTTCTTCACGCGGTCAAACTTCTTTGCGCCCAAGTTCTGTCCGATCATGGACGTACCGGCATTCATCAGGCCCTGGGAGGTGATGGAGTTGAACATGGTGGCTTTCCGGCCCACCGCCACCGCTGCCGATGCCTCCACGCCATAGGAGTTGATCCAGGAGGCCACAAACAGGCTCGATCCACTCAGCGCCGCCGATTTCAGCGCCAAGGGTATGCCCTGGCTGAGCATAAGGCCCGAGATTTCTTTGTCCCGCCGGAACATTTCTTTGGAAAAACTCACTCCCAGGCTCTCCCGGTTGCGGTACAGGATCACCAGGCTCACCACCATGGACTCAAGCTGAGAGATGACGGTCGCAATGGCGACCCCCGCCGCCCCCATCTCAAACCAGACCACAAATACAAGATCCAGCACAAGGTTTGTCACCGCCGCTACGGCAATGATCAGAAACGGCCGCCGGGAATCACCCACGCCCCGCAGAATGGCGCAAATGCCGTTATAGCCGCAAACAAAGATAAACCCGAAGCTGCAGATGATCATGTATATGCTGGCATCGGTCCGGGCGGCATCCGGAACCTGCATCCAGTCCAGAAACACCGGATAACCCAACAGGAACAAAACCATAAACGCCATGGCAATGAGAATGATCATCTTCATCATAATGCCAATGGTCTTTTCGATCTTTTCTCGGCTTCCAAGGCCGATGTACTGACTGATGAGCACCTGCCCTGCGGTGGCAAAGCTCATCACCACATGGGTAACGATCTCTGTCAGTGATGTTCCGGTGGATACGCCTGCCAGACCGGCGCTTCCCACAAAGCGTCCGACCACCATGGTGTCAATGGTACCGTACAGCGTCTGAAGAAGGTTGGAAAGCATAAAGGGAACAGCAAAAATGATCAGCTGCTTAAAAATACTTCCCTTGGTAAAATCCGTTACAATTGAATGCTGCATGTATATCTCCTGTTTGTCCCGCGCCGAAGTCATCCCAGGCTGCCTTGCAAAACGCTCAAAATCCGTCCCTTGACGGCACGGACATGGTATCACCGCCCGTTATGGAAAAACCATAACGGACGGCTTTCTTATCAATTCCTGCTTTTTACAGCTTCATGGCCGCATCATAGGCCTCCGTGTTGCACTGCTTGATGTCGCAGGGCTCTGTATTGTCGCCCACGATGTAAAACTCCGGCGCAACATCCCGGAACTGCTCTGCCAGGGCCTTGTTCGCCACGCGGCCCATAGAGACCACCAGGCTATCAAAGGGAACGGCTTGCATTTCAACCGTCACGTTGGACTCATCGTAAGGAGGCGCCACCGGCGGGAAGCCGGAGCCTTCCAGCTGATGAATGTAGCCGGGCACACGATAGCCGCTGAAGCCCACCGGGATCTTGGGAATGCCCTTTTTTACCTTGCAGAGCACTTCGCCCTCGCGGATTTCTTCCACCGCAGCGTGTTCCACATAGCTGAAGTTGGGGTTGAGCATAGCCGCGTCCTCTTCCACACGCTGGGAGTGCAGGTCACTGAAGAAGATACCCTGCTTCCGGCAGATCAGCGTGACCTTGTGGCCGCATTCCGCCAGGTAGACCGCCGTTTCGCGTCCGGTGGTGCCGCCGCCAATCACGGCCACACGCTCACCAAGGTCCTGCTCATGGCCGTAAACCTCTTCAGCATTCCAGGCCCTGACCGATTCCAGGCCGGGCAGCTCCACATGTTTGGCCACCGAACCCAGAGCGCAGATCACCGCGTCGTAAGACTCCCCCTTAAGCTCTTCCGGCCTTGCTTCTGTGCCCAGGTGCAGCTCCACATCCGCGGTTTCTACTTGATGGATCATGTGGTCGCGGTATTCCTTGATGGGCCATTTATGCTCGGGATAATCGGCAAACTTCAGCTGGCCGCCCAGATTTTCCGTTTTCTCAAACAGAACGACCTGGTGGCCCCGGCGGGCAGCGGTGACCGCCGCCTGCATGCCAGCAATGCCGCCACCAAGAACAGCTACCTTTTTCCGGCGGGCCGGCGTTTCGGCGTAGCTGTTATCCCGGTTCAAAGACGCAGGATTCACCGCGCAGCGGTGCATGCCGTGGCAGCGGTTGCACAGCAGACAGGTGACAACATCCTTGCCCCGGCCTTCCTGGATCTTCTTGCCATATTCCGGCTCCGCAATGAACATGCGGGCAATGGAAACCAGATCCGTTTTGCCTTCGGCAATGAAGCGTTCGATATCGTCGGGGTTGCCAAAGCCGCCCACCGGGGACACCAGCGCCTTGATGCCGGCCTTCTTAAAAGCTTCGGCAAAGCGCAGATTCGGGGGGCAATGGGGTTTCATGTTGTGTCCATTGACATGGGTGGAAGATCCATCATAACCCCGGACCTGATACATATCCACAAGGCCTTCCCAGCAGCGGCAGTAATCCAGCCAGTCCTCCACAGTATAACCAGGAGCCTCTTCCTCACCGGAAACCTGAGCTTCGATGAGAATGCCCGGACAGGCTTCCTTGATGCGGCTAAAGATTTCCTTACAGAGGGAAGCACGTTCTTCGTTGGTGCTGCCGCCGTATTTGTCCTTGCGCTGGTTGTAGCAGGGAGAGAGGGAGTTGGCCAGGATGGAAGCGCGGTAGGAAATATAGAACGTGATCATATCAAAACCAAGACTGTAGAAGTCCTTAGCACGGAAAACAAATTCCTCGATCAGCTTTTCCAGCCGTTCCGCGGAAATGCCGGGCAGCGGACGATCCACAGAGGAGTTATAATCGCCCGTGCGGGGAATCTCATCCCAGTTTGGAATGTCAGCAATACCCACATCCATCGGTTCAATATCCATCATGGACGCCGAGGTCAGGCCGCCCATGGCATGGATCTGCCGGTTCATCTCCATAAAGCCGGCCCGGGTGCGGGGATCCGTCATGTTCAGCATGGGAGGATGTTCGTCTTCTCCCAGATCTGCCGTATCCGCATCCCCGCCGCCATTGAAGCCCCGGGGATCCAACTCCCGGCCCGGGTAAATACCCATCCAGACAGTCACTACTGCCGCACCGTTTTTCACCGTACGGATATAAAACTCCGTATGTTCTTCAATGTCGCCGTGGCCCAGGCCGCACTTAGAAAGACAAAGGCGGTTGCGCAGAACTTTGCCGCCGGTTCCGATGGCAATAGGGCTGAGAATATGTTCATAGCGATTAGACATAGTGTTCTCCTTAAAACGTTTCACTTATCTGCAGTGCCTGCCTTAGCGGCGCGTGCAGTCTTTCCTGTTTTTTCAGATGGAGTAGGCTGCGGCAAAGGCACTGCGGTTGCAGTAATGCAGGTTGCCGGGCTTCTTGGCATCGCCAATGAGGTAGAACTGATCGGCCGCGCCCACATAGGCCAGGGCCTCCTCCTGAAGCGAGCGAACACCGCCGCACACAACCACGCTGTCGGCCTCCAGATGGTGGCTCTGTCCCTGAGCGTCCGTATAGTCGATGCCCGTAGCACTTACTGCCGTGGTCACAGCCTGGAGAATGGGTTTAAAATTATCCAGCTTCTCCCAGCGTTCCTGGAAAGTCTCGATGTAGTGCACCGGCGTGGCATCCTCCGCCAGACGTTCCTGTCGGGTCAGAATGGTCACATTGTGGCCGCATTCCGCCAGATAGATTCCGGTTTCCGCACCGGTCTCACCACCGCCGACGATCACCACATTCTTGCCCAGTTCCGCCTCATGGCCGTAAACGCCAAGGGGACTCCAGATGCCTTCGCCCTCTGCACCGGGAATGGCAGGCATCTTGGGCACAGCGCCAGTGGCTACGATGACAGCATCAAAGCCTTCGGCCTTGACCTCATCCTTCCTGGGCTGGGTGTTCATACGAACTTCGATTTTCTGCTTATTCAGCTGATAGATCAGCCATTCCCGATAGCGCTTGAGAGGCCATTTGAAGGCCGCAAAGTCGGCATGCACCAACTGGCCGCCCAAGTAATCGGTCTTTTCAAACAGCACTACCTCATGGCCGCGCTCCTTGGCAAACAGCGCCGCCCGCATTCCGGCAGGGCCGCCGCCGATGACCGCGACCTTCTGAGGCTTGGCCTGCAGATCCACCATGCGGATCAGCCGGCGGTCAATGCCCATGCGCGGGTTCACAGAGCACAGGGAGTACCAATTGCCCTTGAGAGAAGGCACATGGCATTTATTGCAGCGGATGCAGGGCGTCACGTCATCGCCGCGCCCCTCTTTTGCCTTCTTGTAATACTCGAAGTCGCAGATGTAGGCGCGGGCCATGGACGCCATATCCATTTTTCCCTCGGCTATGTAGCGTTCAATGTCGTCCAGATTCTGATAGCCGCCGTTGCCGGCCACCACGATCTTGGCGCCGCTCTTCTTCACCAGCTCGCAGGTTGCCAGACTCATGGGGTCTTCGTCCGGCTCGGAATTGAAGCCGGTGGGATGGGCACCCAAACCGTCATAACCTCGGATCTGGAAGATGTCGACCTTCCCTTCTGCCGCCTTAGCATATTCCACAACGTCCTCGGCGGTAAAGCCATCGATGAGGTATTCGTTGCAGCTCAGATGAACCTCCACCAAAAAATCCTTGCCGCAGACTGCCTTGATCTTTTCGCCGATTTCTCCGATCAGGCGGAAACGGTTGGCCGCGGAGCCTCCGTATTCATCGGAGCGCCTGTTCAATACTGGAGACAGGGAGCCCGCCAGGAAGCCGGATGTATACGGCGCATAAAGATCCACCATGTCAAAGCCCAGGCTCTTGTAATACACCGCCTGCTCCACCAGGTCATCCTGCAGCGCGTGGATCATATCCTTCGTGATCTCCTGCAGCGGATAGATATGGTTACCGGGAGGGATAATGTGAGAACGCACCTCATGGGGCAGCACAATACTGTCGTCAATGGCACTGATATGGTAGCCGTCCGGCGGAGCGCAGTTGAGTGTCACGCAGGCCAGGGAGCCATAAAAGTGAATGGCATCCACACACATGCAAATATAGTTTTCGCAGGCCGGATTCTTCACGCAAAATTCAATGGCATGCACCATGTCCGCCTGCCGCTTTCCGGCACGGTTCACCGGCTCCTTGTTCACCGGATTGACCGTGACATAAGCGGCACCATTACGGGCAACACCAGCGTAATGGGAGATCAGCCCCTCCGCCGGATAATCTTCGGGGCCCTGGAGAAAGTGCGGCGAGGACTTAGACTGGCTCAGACGGCTTTTCAGCACTACATTACCGATTTTCAGGGGCGATAACAGGTGAGAATATTTATCGGACATAGGATTCCTCCGAAACAATTAAAGACTGTTGATTTCCCTCACGCAGTGGCAGGCCACAAAGTGTTCGGGCAGGACCTCTTGCAAAGGTGGAATGGTATTATGGCATTCTTCCTTAGCATAGGGACAACGGGCCGCAAAGCGGCAGCCGGGTTTGGGGTTGACGGGGCTTGTCAGCTCGCCCTGCATTACGATGCGCTTGCGCTCCACATGGATGGAGGGCACAGGAATCGCGGAAAGAAGGCCCTTGGTGTAGGGGTGCAGTGTATTGCGGAACAGCTCCTTGGCCTCACACTTTTCCACCATGCAGCCTAGATACATGACC
>CAZSAX010000056.1:0-11760 GCA_964605075.1 uncultured Oscillospiraceae bacterium | reverse complement strand
TTTCGTGGCGGACTTCATCGGCGAGTCCAACATCCTCGACGGCGTAATGCGCCGCGACTTTGAGGTGGAGATCTTCGGCCGCCGCTTCCAGTGCCTGGATCAGGGCTTTGCCCCCAACGAGGCGGTGGACGTGGTCATCCGCCCGGAGGACATCGACATCGTCAAGCCCGAGGAGGGCCTGCTGCGCGGCACCGTCACCAGCGTCACCTTCAAGGGTATGCAGTACGACATCATCGTGGACTTCTACGGCTTCAAGTGGCTGATCCAGACCACGGACTTCGTGCCCGTGGACAGCCGCATCGGCATCAAGCTCGACCCGGACGCCATCCATGTCATGCACAAGAGCGAATACTCCGGCATGTTCGGCGACTACAGTTCCTATTCCGCCGAGTATGACGAGATCAACGATCCCGATATGATCTACGACGAGGAAGAAGGTGAATACCGGGAGGAAGAGGATGAAGAATAAAGCCCTGGCGGCGCCCTATCTGGTGTGGATGCTGCTGTTCACCATCGTCCCCATGGGCATCGTTTTGTATTTCGCCTTCACCGACTCCCTCACCGGCCAGTTCACTCTGGCAAACATCTCCTCGCTGGGCGTGTATATGCCCATTTTCATCAAAAGCGTCTGGCTGGCCCTGATCGCCACCATTATCTGCCTGCTGATCGGCTATCCCGTGGCCTACTACATCGCCCAGTGCGGCCCCACGGCCCAGCGTTTTCTTTACATGCTGATCATGCTGCCCATGTGCATGAGCTTCCTGCTGCGCACCCTGGCCTGGGTGGCGCTGCTGGAGGATACGGGCATCATCAACCAGATCTTTCAGGCCATCGGCCTCAAGCCCCTGCCCCTGATCCGCAACGACGGCGCGGTGATCCTTGGCATGGTATACAACTACCTGCCCTATATGATCATGCCCCTTTACACCGTCATCATGAAGATCGACAAGGGCCTTTACGAAGCGGCCCAGGATCTGGGCTGCGGCCAGGCCCAGACCTTCGCCCGGGTCATTTTCCCCCTGTCGGTGCCTGGCATCGTGTCCGGCTTCACCATGGTGTTTGTGCCCGCCGTGTCCACCTTCTACATCTCTCAGAAGCTGGGCTCCACCGGCACCACCCTCATCGGCGACGTGATCGAAAGCCAGTTCAAGACCGCCTACAACCCCAATCTGGGCGCGGCGCTGTCGCTGATCCTGATGATTTTGATCCTGCTTTGCATGCAGATCATGAACAAGGTCTCCGGCGGCGAGGAAGAGGTGGTGACGCTATGAAGAAATTCAGCAAAGGCTTCACCATCGCCGTTCTCATTTTCCTGTATGTGCCCATGCTGGTGCTGGCCGTGGCCAGCTTCTCTTCCGGCACCGATATCGCAAACTTTGAATCTTTCACCTTCCGCCAGTACGGCGAGCTGTTCCGGGACAGCGTTCTGCTGCCCCTGCTGGCCAACAGCCTGATCGTTGCGGTGATCTCCTCGCTGGTGGCAACGGTTCTCGGCACCATGGCCGCCCTCGGCATCCACGCCATGGGCCCCCGTCTGCGCCGGATCACCATGTCCATCACCAACATCCCCATGACAAACCCGGAGATCGTCACCGGCGTTTCCCTGGCCCTGCTGTTCGCCTTTGTGGGCACCGCGCTGAAGCTCAACCAGGTGCTGGGCTTTGCCACGCTGCTCATCGCCCATATCAGCTTCAACCTGCCCTATGTCATCCTCTCCGTAATGCCCAAGCTGACGCAGATGGACGAATCCCTGGCAGACGCCGCCATGGACCTGGGCTGCACGCCCTGGCAGGCCTTCCGGAAGGTCATCCTCTTTGAGCTGATGCCGGGCATCATCTCCGGCGCCCTCATGGCCTTCACCATGAGCCTGGACGACTTCGTCATCAGCTATTTTGTCTACGGCCCCAACTTCGTCACTCTCCCCGTGGAGATCTACAACTACACCAAAAAACCCCTGCAGCCCAAGATCTACGCCCTGTTCACCCTGCTGTTCGTTGTGATCCTGCTGGTCATGGTCGTGATGAACCTGCTGCAGGAAAAGGACGAGCGGGCCAAGCGGCGGGCCGACCAGGCCTTCCGGGGCAAGGGCCTGCACCGAAGGAGGGCCAAGGCATGATGAAACGTATGCTTTGTCTGGCCTGCGCGCTGCTTCTTTGCGCCGGGCTCCTCCCCGCCCCCGCCCGGGCGGCGGAACAGGTCATCAACGTCTATAACTGGGGCCAGTACATCTCCGACGGCTCCGACGGCTTCCTTGACGTGAACAAGGCCTTCACCGAAGCCACCGGCATCGAGGTCAACTACATGACCTTCGACTCCAACGAAAGCCTTTACACCAAGCTCAAAACCGGCGGCAGCACCTACGACGTCATCATCCCCTCGGACTACATGGTGGCCAAACTCATTGAAGAAGGTCTTCTGCTGGAGCTGGACTTTGACAACATCCCCAACTATCAGTACATCGACGAGGCTTACAAAAACACCTCCTACGACCCGGAAAACCGCTACAGCGTGCCCTACACCTGGGGCACCGTGGGCGTGATCTACAACAGCCGCTATGTGGACGAAGCCGACATCGGCAGCTGGGATCTTCTCTGGAACGAAAACTACGCCGGCAAGATCCTCATGTTCGATAACCCCCGGGACGCCTTTGCCGTCACGGAGCTGATGCTGGGCTATTCCATCAACACCACCGACGAAGCCGAGCTTCAGGCCTGTGCCGACAAACTCATCGAGCAGAAGCTGTTGGTGCAGAGCTATGTCATGGACCAGATCTATGACAAAATGGTTCGCGGCGAAGCCCTTATCGCCCCCTATTACGCCGGGGACTATCTCATGATGGCCGAGGAAAACGAAGACCTTGCCTTCTACCTCCCCGAAGAGGGCTTCAACCTCTTCATCGACGCCATGTGCATCCCCAGCTGCTGCACCAACAAGGAAGCGGCGGAAGCCTACATCAACTTCCTCTGCTCCCCGGAGATCTCGGGGCAGAATCTGGAATACCTTGGTTACTCCACCCCCATCTCCGCCGCCAAGGACTATATGGACCCCGCCGTCACGGAAAGCGGCATCGCCTACCCCGACGCCGAAACCCTGGCCCGGGGCTCCGCCTTCATCAACCTCCCCACGGAGGCCACCCAGACCATGAGCTCCCTGTGGCTGTCGGTGAAAACCGCCGGCGGTGTCGGCACCGGCCCCATCGTGAGCATGTGCGTGCTGGTGGGCGGGCTGATCGCCTGGCTCATCGTCCGGGACATCCGCCGCAAACGGCGCAAGGCCCGGCGCTGCAGAAAGTGGAAAAACGCCGGAACCTGATCGTATATCCGTTCCCCCTCTCCGGGAGAAGCAATGCCTTCTCCCGGAGATTTTTTGTTTTCCCCCCATATTGTTTCGTTTCAGTTTCGCCAGGGGCGCTATACTGCTTTCCACGGCCGCCGCAGCGGCAATTCAAACGAAGGAGAATACATCCAGGTGGAAAAAAGAATGAATATAAGCGCCGGAAACCTTCTCACCAGTCTGGCGGAGATCGTGATCGGCATTCTGCTGCTTATCAACCCCGTTGCTCTCACCTCGACCATCATCGTCCTTTTCGGCGCGGCCCTGACCTTTCTCGGACTGCGGGAAATGATCCGCTATTTCCGCTGCACGCCGGAAGCTGCTGCCCGGCAGAACGACTTCGCCAAGGGCATACTGTTTGTGCTTCTGGGCCTTTTCTGCCTGTTCCGCTCTCAGTGGTTCATCACCACCTTCCCCCTGCTCACCGTGCTCTACGGAATCGTGAATCTGGTCTTCGGCATCCACAAGCTGCAGTGGTCCATCGACATGCTCCGGCAGAAACGCCGCTACTGGTTCATGGCCATGATCGGTGCGGTGCTGACGCTGGTGTTTGCCGTCATCGTTTTGCTGAACCCCTTCGCTTCAACCATGGTCCTCTGGCGTTTTGTCGCCATCTCCCTCATCGCTGAGGCGCTGGTGGACGCCGTTGCCTATTTCATGGGCCGAAAATAATACTCGCTCTCCTTTCGGTGTTTCTGTTTCCGGATCCACCGCGGTCAGGCGTTGGGGCATATCCCCGGCGCCTGATTTTTCTTTTTCTTCACATACAATTTCTTTTTAGTTTAGCCTTCCCCGCTAGAATGTGTTGTATCTGTCAAAAAAGGGAGGTTTCGGTCATGTTCGGCTTCATTCAGGCAAATACCGCCGATCTGAGCGACGAGGAAAACTGTCGCTACCGCGCGGCCTACTGCGGGCTGTGCCGCAGCCTTGGCCAGCGTCACGGTCTGCGCGCCCGGCTGAGCCTCACATACGACCTGACATTCCTGCTGCTTCTTCTTTCCTCTCTCTATGAACCGGAGGAACGCCACAGCGAAAGCCGCTGTGCGGTACATCCCGGCAGGAAACACCCTTTCATGACAAACGAATGCACCGACTATGCCGCCGACATGACCGTTGCCCTGACCTATCACAAGTGTCTGGACGACTGGCAGGACGAAAAAAAGCTCTCCCGCAAATGCTACGCCGCCGCCCTGACGCGCAGCTATGAGCAGGTGAAGCTCGCCTGGCCGGTTCAATGCGCCGCCATCGAGGAAAATCTGCGCCAGCTGTCGGCGCTGGAATCCAGCGGCAGCTGCGACCCGGATGCAGCCGCCCGGTGCTTCGGCCGGCTGATGGAAGAGCTGTTTCTCTACCGCCGGGATCCATGGGAGCCCAACCTGCGTCTGCTGGGGCAGGGCCTCGGACAATACATCTACCTGGCGGACGCCGCCATTGACCTCAAGCAGGACCGGCAGCACGGCCGCTACAACCCGCTGGCCGCGCTCTCCCTCCCCGAGGAAGAGCTGTCCACCATCCTCTCCATGGTTTTGGGGGATGCCGCCCGGGGCTTTGAACAGCTTCCCCTGGTGCAGGATGTGCACCTGCTCCGGAACATTCTTTATTCCGGCCTGTGGATCAAATTCAACCGCAGCATGCAGAAAGCGAAAAAGGCAAGCGAATGATTGATAATCCTCATGAAGTCCTCGGTGTGCCGGCCGGCGCCAGCCAGGACGATATAAAAAAAGCATACCGGCAGATGGCAAAGAAGTACCATCCGGACCTTCACCCCAACGATCCGGCTGCCGCAAAGAAAATGAACGAGATCAATGAGGCCTACGATATGCTCATGAATCCCGAGAAATACGCCGCCCGCCGGGCGCAGCAGCAGAGCCAGAATCCCTATGGTGGTTCCCATGCTTCCTCCCAGAACACCCGGCAGCAAAACAGCGGCTATCGGGGCCCCGGCGGCTGGTCCAGCGACTTTGACGATTTCTTCGGTTTCGGCTTTGGCTTCGGCGGTGCCTCGGCGAACACCCGAACCGAGCCCCGAACCGAACCGGGAGACAGCCCGGAGATCCAGCGGGTCATCAGCGCCCTTGGCAGCGGCCGCTATTCGGATGCCATCTCCATTCTGACCAACATCCCCAGCACCGGCCGCAACGCCCGCTGGTATTACCTCAGCGCCGTAGCCAACCAGGGCCTTGGCAACAGCGTGCAGGCTATGGACCACATTCAGAAGGCCGCCCGCATGGAGCCGAACAATCCGGTTTATGTTCAGCTTCTGCAGCAATACCGCCAGTCAGCCCAGACCTATGAGCACCATGCCCAGGGCTTTAATATGCAGGCGGCGAATCTGCAGAAGATCTGCTTCGGCTGTCTCGCTGCCCAGTGCCTGTGCGGCCCCTGCTCCTACATACGATGCATTTAAGACGAAGAAAGGAATACAAGCAAGATGGGAAAAACAATCGGCATTGACCTTGGCACAACCAACAGCTGTGTCGCCGTCGTGGAAGGCGGCAGACCCGTCATCATCCCCAACGACAAGGGCGGCCGCACCACCCCCAGCGTGGTGGCCTTCACCGCCGACGGTCAGCGGCTGATCGGCGAAGCGGCCCAGCGCCAGGCCGCAGTGAACAGCGCCCGCACCGTCAGCTCCGTCAAACGTCACATGGGCACGGACTGGAAAATCGGCATCGACGGTAAAAACTACACCGCTCAGGAGATCAGCGCCATGATCCTGCGCAAGCTGCGCCAGGATGCGGAGGCCTATCTGGGTGAGAGCGTGACCGACGCCGTCATCACCGTCCCGGCCTATTTCAACGACATTCAGCGCCAGGCCACCAAGGACGCCGGCCGCATCGCCGGTCTGAACGTGAAACGCATCATCAACGAGCCCACCAGCGCCGCCCTGGCCTACGGACTGGATAACGGAGCGGCCCAGAAGATCATGGTCTACGACCTGGGCGGCGGCACCTTTGACGTGTCCATCATTGAGATCAGCGACGGCGTCATCGAGGTGCTGGCCACCAACGGCGACAACCACCTGGGCGGCGACGACTTCGACGGCCGCATCGTCTCCTTTCTGCTGGGCGAGCTGAAGCGGCAGCACCGCACGAGCTTTGACCGGGACGCCGCCGTTGTGCAGCGCATCCGGGACGCCGCCGAGCAGGCCAAGAAGGAGCTCTCCTCCACCGAAAGCACCACCATCCATCTTCCCTACCTGGCCCAGGGCAAGGACGGAATGATCCACTTTGAGTACACACTCACCCGCGCCAAATTCAACGAGCTCACCCGGGATCTGGTGGACCGCACCGCCGGCCCGGTGCAGAACGCGCTGACCGACGCCGGCATCGCCCCCTCTGAACTGGGACGGGTGCTTCTAGTGGGCGGCTCAACCCGCATTCCCGCCGTGCAGGAAAAGGTCCGGGCCCTCACCGGCATCACCCCCTCCAAAAACATCAACCCCGACGAATGTGTGGCCCAGGGCGCCGCAGTGCAGGGCGACACTCTCTCCGGCGGCTCCATGCAGCTGGCCGGTACCGACAGCGGCATTCTCCTGCTGGACGTGACGCCGCTGAGCCTTTCCATTGAGACGGTGGGAGGCGTGGCCACCCGCCTGGTGGAACGCAACACCACCCTGCCCATCCGCTATTCTCAGGTTTTTTCCACCGCCGCTCCCTTCCAGCGCAGCGTGGAGATCCATGTTCTCCAGGGCGAGCGCCCCATGGCCAAGGACAACAAGACCATCGGCAAATTCAAGCTGGACGGCATCAAGAAAGCCCCTGCCGGCGTGCCGCAGATCGAAGTCACCTTCGACATTGACGCCAACGGCATCCTGAAGGTCTCCGCCAAGGATCTGGATACCGGCAAGGAGCAGTCCATCACCATCACCGCCAACGAAAAGATGTCCGACGCGGAGATCGAACAGGCCATCCGGGACGCCGAGCTTTACGCCGAGCAGGACAAGCTTCGCCGGGACGCCACCGAGATCCAGTTCAAGGCCGGCTCCGCCATCACCGCCGCAGAGGCAGCCCTGCGCAAGACCGGCAAAAAGCTGGATAAGGAAGAGAAAAAGCAGGTCAAGGCCGACTGCGCCGCTGTGCGGAAGCTGGCAGCGAAAGCAAAGCCCGAAAAGATGACCGCCGACGACCTGCGGGCCATCCAGGATGCCATCGCCCGGCTGGAGGCCTCCAGCGCCAACGCCCGCCGTCTGGCGGAAACCGCGGCCCCGGAAGACGCCGAGGACGACACCGGCAGCACCGAAGAATAACCCCCTCAAAAAAAATACCCTCAATAAAGAAGAATACCGCCAAGCTCCTATGGAGCTTGGCGGTTTCTCTTTGTTCTGTGGTTATTCGCTTCGCAGGGCCACAACGGGGTCTTTCTTGGCAGCGCTTCGGGAAGGAATAAAGCCGGCAAGCAAATTCAGAAGCATGCTCACAGCCAGCAGCACCAGCGCCACCTGCCAGGGCAGGAAGGCCCGCAGGGCGGCAATGCCCGTAAACTTATAGATCAGCGCGTTGATCGGCACACACAGCAGGTATGTCAGACCCAAACCCAACACACCGGAGAAGAAGCCAATGATAAGGGTTTCGGCATTGAACATACCGGCCACGTTTTTCTTGGATGCACCGATGGCCCGCAGGATCCCGATCTCCTTGGTGCGTTCCTGCACCGAGATCAGCGTGATCACCGCGATCATGATGGACGACACCACCAGCGAGATGGCCACAAAGGCGATCAGAACATAGGTCACTGCGTTGATGATGGACGTCACCGAATTCATCATCAGACCAACGTAGTCGGTGTAGTGAATCCGGGAAAGCTCATCCACGCCGGCATTGTAGTCTTCGATACTCTGCTCGATCACATCCTTGTTTTCAAAGGTAGAGGCATAAATGTTGATGGCCGAAGGCGCCTCCGGGTCCACAAAGCCCAGGGACAGCAGATTTTCTTCATAGCTGGAATCCGAGAACTGCAGCACCTCGTCATGGTACAGCGCCTTTTCATCCTCCGACAGACCGGCGGTCATCTCATCCAGCAAAGACGCCAGCAGCGTCGGCTCCAGCGCCGCCAGTTCCGCCTGAACGCCTGCGGCGTATTCCTGCCGGAACTGTTCTTCCACGATCTGGACAAAAATGCTTTCGATTTCTTCATCGCTCATGGCAGTCACATAGTCCGCCACCTCTTCTTCCGCCACGCCCATCTGCATCGCGATGGCCCGGCGTATGCTCTGCTCCATATCCTCGCGGCTCATGGTCTGCAGGGTCTGCTCCACCGTGGCCGCCACCATTTCCTCTGCCGGAACACTCTGAATACTCCGGTAGGCATCGGCCTTTTTTGTCTCGTCCAGCTGGGCGATATATTCGTCAAACTCCTGGGCCTTTTCCTCCGCGCTGCGGCTGCTGGCACTGGCCGCAAAGGGAAGGCCGGTGAAGATATCCATGCTGGGATCGCTCTGCTGAGCCTGAACCGAAGCCGCTTCCTCCGCCTCTTCCATGATATAGGCCGTCAGCTCCGATGTGTAGCCGATGGTGCCGGTAAGCATACCGGCCACCGCCTCCTCGTTGGGCCGCAGAATACCGGTGACCTTCAGCCGCATAGCGTTGTCATACAGATACCGGAGTCCGGTCTGGGTGTCCCGAAGGTCGCGGTAGCAGCCGCTCTCCTCATCCTGCACATAGCAATCGCTGGCCAGGATCACACGAAATTCCATATCGCAGATCTCTTTGTAGCTCCAGCTGTTCTCTTCCACGTCCACCACGGTCTGGTTAAAGGCCGCTTCCGCCAGGGCATCGATGTCCTCCCTGGACTTCAGGCCCAGCGCATACAGCGTCAGATCATCCAGCTCGTTGTTTTCGTCCAGCACCAGTACGATCTCGTTGTATTCCGTGGGCCAGGAACCGTATACCAGGTCATACTGTTTCTCCAGCAGCGGGCTGATCAGCTCTCCCTCAGTGCCGGGCAGCAGCTCCTGCCACAGGACCACCGACGATGCCATGGGCGAAAAGCTGCTCATCGCATCGGCCGACACGCCATAGTCCGCGCCCAGATCCATCATAGACGACAGATCCATGCCAAAGTATTCGATCAGCAGATCCTGCAGAAGCACTTCCGTGTCCGACTGGATGATGCTGCCGTCCACATTTTCCGTGTAAACCAGCAGCGGTGCCGCATAGCTGTACTGCACACCGCTGACCGCCTGTTTCAGCTCGGATTCCTCCTCGACCATCTGGCTTTCCAGATAGCTCTTATAGCTGCCCAGGTCGTTCTCCGTGTCCTCCATGGTATTGAGCGAGTTCACAAGCTCATAGAACATGGCTTTCTGGTACACCGCGTCTGATTCATGCTCACCTTCGGACACCGCGCTGTCCACAAAGGCTTCCATCAGCCCGCTAATGTCCAGGCTCTGCTGCTCCAGCGTCAGCGGATAGGACGACAGTGTGTCCTCCTGCAGCGTATCGATATACGTCGTCATACCCTGAGACACCGCATAGATCAGCGCAATGCCAATGATGCCGATGGAGCCGGCAAATGCCGTGAGGAAAGTGCGGTTTCTTTTACTGATAAGGTTTTTCAGCGACAGCCCAAAGGCCGTGCGGAATTTCATCCCCGGCATTTTCCGCTTGGCGGCCCGGTCGTCCGCCATCTGATCCAACGCCAGCTCCTCCGCACTCAGGGGATGGCTGTCATTGAGCAGATTTCCGTCCAGCATACGGATGATCCGGGTGGAGTACTTCTCTGCCAGCTCCGGATTGTGGGTAACCATGATAACCAGACGGTTCCGGGCCACTTCCCGCAGGATATCCATGACCTGCACGCTGGTTTCCGTGTCCAGGGCGCCGGTGGGCTCATCGGCCAGAATGATCTCCGGGTCGTTTACCAGCGCCCGGGCAATGGCCACCCGCTGCATTTGACCGCCGGACATCTGACTGGGCTTCTTTTTCAGCTGATCTCCCAGCCCCACGTCCTGCAGTGCCTTCACCGCCCGCTTTCTCCGCTCCGCCTTGGACACGCCGGAGAGAGTAAGCGCCAGTTCCACATTCTGCAGCACTGTCTGGTGCGGGATCAGGTTATAGCTCTGGAACACAAAGCCAATGGTGTGATTCCGGTAGGCATCCCAGTCCCGGTCCCGGTATTCCCGGGTGGACACGCCATTGATGACCAGATCGCCGTCCGTGTAGCCATCCAGACCTCCAATAATGTTCAGCAGCGTGGTCTTTCCGCAGCCGGAAGGCCCCAGGATCGACACAAATTCGCTTTTCCGGAAGCTCATGCTCACTCCCTTGAGGGCATGGACCACGCCATCCCCCGCCGGATAGTCTTTTTTGATGTTTTTCAGTTCAAGCAATTGTATTCTCCTTTCAGGATTCTTATTTTTCTTCATCTTACGACCGTCAGCTAAATTGAAACAAAACAGAACGGGCGGTCAGAAAAAATTTCTGACCGCCCGCCCTGCCAAAGATAAACAAGGGAGAGGAGTGCGATGTGCATACATTGGCGCGCTGCTTAATGAACATAGCATAGGATTCTAAACCCAATATCAACGCCATGCTTCTTTACGAAAGATTTTCCGCCCGGGTGACTTTCAGCCCAGTGGGCAGCACAATCCGTCCTTCCATGCCTTCAGGAGCTGATCCGCCATCAGCCGATACCCCCGCTCATTAGGGTGGATTCCATCCGCACAGAGATATTCCCGATAATCTCTGCGCGCGAGAAAGGCGCTGCGCATATCCACCAGCGGCACCTGCAGGGTGGAGGCCAGGCGGTGAACGGCCTCGTTATACAGCTCGTGCCAGCGATAAATGAAATCGGCACAGCCGCCCAGCCACTGGAGAATGTTATCGCCCCGGCGGTCCCGGCAGATCCAGGCAAAGTATTTCTGCCAGTCCACCGGCGGCAGCTCCAGCATGACCGCCGTTTTACCCCTGGCCTGTACTTTGCGTATCATATCGGCGTAAATGCTCTCAAACTGCGGCAGTGGGGTTTGGGGCTCATGTTCTTTCGTTGGTTCCTCGGCGATCTGGTCCCAGTCAAAATCGCAGTCGTTGCCGCCGAACTCAAAAAAGACCCAGCGGCTGTCTTCCAGCTCGTTCTGCCACTTTTCAAGTTCCACATAGCCTCGCCGGATCGTACTGCCCAGATGCGCGTGGTTCTCAACATCCAAATCCGCGTCACGGGCAAACAAAGAGACAAAGCCCGTGTCTGTCTTCCTGTATCGGTTTTGTTCCTCATCCAATATAATCCCCTTGGCAAGGGAATCGCCAAAAAATAAAACTTCACTCATACGGCTTTGCTCAGTTCTTCTTCCTCCAGGATCCGATAAGCTACTTTTCCAACCAGCGTCTTGGGCAGATCCTCCCGGAACTAGATGTCATAGGGCATGGCATACTAGGCGATGTTCTTCCGGCAGTAATCCAGCAGCTCCTGCCGGGTCTCTTCGCTGGG
>CAZSAX010000055.1:0-11894 GCA_964605075.1 uncultured Oscillospiraceae bacterium | reverse complement strand
TGGGCCCGCTCGCCCCGGTAGACCTTGCCGATCTGATAGCGGCGGAAGGGGAAGGCCAGCTGGCCGTAGTTCATGGCCACATACTTGGCCAGGGGCACGGTGAGATCAAAGCGCAGGGCCAGGTCGGTGTCGCCCTTGGCAAAGCGGTAGATCTGCTTTTCCGTCTCGCCGCCGCCCTTGGCCAGCAGCACCTCCGCCGATTCGATCACCGGGGTGTCGATGGGGGTGAAGCCGTAAAGGGCGTAGGTCTCCCGCAGCACCTTCATAATGGACCGCAGCTGCATCTGGGGCCCGGGGAGCAGCTCCATGAAGCCCGAAAGGGTGCGGGGTTTGATTCTTTCCATAGTTATATACCTTTCTATTCCGGCGCGGACGGCGCAGAACCATCCCCTGAGACGCCCGGTTGGCCGAAGGTTTTAGGGCGGCGAAGGGGATGTATCGGCGGCCGTCTGCCGCGCGGATATTATTTCTTCTTGGGGTTTACAATATCACGCCAGTCCAGATCGCCCCGGCGCAGGCCCTGCACCAGGACCTCGGCGGTGGCCACGTTGGAGGCAAAGGGGACGTTGTACATATCACAGAGCCGGCTGATCTCGTTGGCCGCGCCGTAAAGCTCCGGCTGGCTGGGGTCGCAGAAAAACATCACCAGGTCGATCTCGTTGTAGGCGATGCGGGCCCCGATCTGCTGGCTTCCGCCCTGGGCGGCGCTCATGTAGAGGTTGATGTCCAGCCCGGTGGCCTCGGCGATGAGGCGGCCGGTGGTATTGGTGGCCATGAGGGTATGCTCCTGCAGAATGCCGCAGTAGGCAATGCAGAACTGCACCATCAGTTCCTTTTTCCGGTCATGGGCCATAAGTGCAATGTTCATAGATACACCTCTTGTAAAAAGAATTGTCAGAACGATTTATTATATAATCCGCGCTCACGGAAGTAAAGTCATTTCCTCCTCCAGCTGAGCGGTGCTCTGCTGGAAATAGAAGTAATATTCCATCACCTGCCGGGCCAGCCCCGCCACATTGGCGCCCAGGCCGCCCTTTTCCAGAACCACCGCCACGGCGATCTCCGGATCGTCGTAGGGAGCAAAGCAGACAAACAGACCGTCGTCGGTACCGGTGACCTGGGTGGTGCCGGTCTTGCCGGCGGCTTCGGGATAGAAGTCCCAGAAGGTGGTGTAGCCCGTACCCACCGGGCTGTGGGTAACGCCGTACATGCCCTCGTGGATGGCGTCCCAGATGTAATCCGCCGCTTCGATCTCGCCGTAAACATCCGGCTCCCGCTCATAAATGCTCTCCGAGTAGTCATAGCTGGAAACCGATTTGAGAATGGAGCAGTTGTACACCGTGCCCCGGTTGGCCACCGCCGCCACATAGCGGGCGATCTGCAGGGGCGTGATAAGGGTGACGGACTGGCCGATGGCCATCTGCAGGGTGTCGCCGGAGTACCATTCGGAGTCCTGGGTGCCGGCGAAGATCTGGGCTTTGATCGCGGGGTTTGCCACATAGCCGGTGTTTTCCGGCAGTTCAATGCCGGTGGCCTGGCCCAGGCCCAAAGCTGTGGCATACTGATAGAGCTTTTCCTGTCCCAGCCGGTCGCCCACGGTGTAGTAGAAGACGTTGCAGCTGTTGATGATGGCGTTGGTCAGATCCAGCTCGCCGTGGCCGTACTTGTTCCAGCAGTAGGGGGCGTAGCCCTCGGCCTCATAGTCGGTGAACTGGCCGGTGCAGGTGAGGCCGGTCTCCAGGGAGATCTTATTTTCCAGCACCCCCGCCAGCGACGTGCAGAGCTTGAAGGTGGAGCCGGGGGAATAGCGGCCCAGAAGGCAGCGGTTGAACAGCGGCGCGCCGAACTGTTCCAGCAGCTCGTTGTAGTCCTCCAGCATGGTGTCCAGGTTGTAGGTGGGATAGTTGGCCATGCACAGCGGCTCGCCGGTCTTGCAGTCCACCACCACGATGGCGCCGCCGGGGATCAGATCCGTGGTGTCCTCGCCATAGGCCTCCTTGAGAATGTTTTCCTCTTCCCGCTCGGCGTTTTCCGTCTCAATATAGTTGGCCAGGATCTGCTCGGCCACGGCCTGCAGCTCGATATCGATGGTGAGATAGACATGGTTTCCGGGAATGGGGGCGGATTCATTGCCCTCGGAATCCACAAACACCGTGCTGGTGATAACGCCGGTGCTGGTGCGGGTCACGGCGGCAGTGCCGTCCACCCCGTGGAGGTATTCCTCAAAGGCCAGCTCCGCGCCCTCCTTGCCCACATAGGCCGCCAGCGAATAGCCCTCATCCTTGTACTTGGCGTATTCGTCGGCCGTCATGGGACCGGTGTAGCCCAGGATGTGGGCGGCGTACTGGGTGTTGTATTCCCGGATATAGCTCACCTGCACATCAAAGCCCGGAATGCCGGACTCCAGCATGGCAGTGATGGTCTCGATGGAAACGTCCTCGGCAAAGACATAGTCGGAAGTGTTAATGATGTAGCGCACGTTCACGCTGTAGCGCACGCCGGCGATGATCCGCATCTCCTCGGCGCTGTAGTTGGCGTCGATCTCGTAGCGGGTGCGCATCATGGCCATGACCTCCACCGCCGTGGCATCGGCGTCCAGGCCGTTCTGCTTCATCCACGCCTGCAGCAGCGTTTCCTGGAAGTCGGTCATGTTTTCGGTGTATTCAAAGGGCGCGGTCATGGTGATGGGCAGCTCGTCGTTGTAGCTGTCGCCGCATTCGGTCATGATCCGGCACATGGCCAGGATGTTGGTGTTGGCCTTGTCGTGGATGGTGATGCCGGCCGCTTCCTCCGCCGCCGTCACCTCCACCTCAAACAGGGCCTCGTCATCGATGACCAGGTTGTTGCAGTTTCGGTTGGACACCAGCACCCGGCCGTAGCGGTCCATGATGCTGCCCCGGGCCGCCGCCACCGGTTCATAGCTGACGATGCTGTTGGTGGAGGCCTCATAGGCCGCCTCCCCGTCCACGATCTGCAGCTTGTACAGCGTGCCGACGTAAAGGGCCACCAGCCCCAGCATCAGCAGCGCCAGAACGGCCAGGCGTCCGGTTGTGACAAGTTTTCTCATAGGGGTATCCTTTCATTATCCTCCCCGGCGGGAGGCGCGGGGCTTATTCGGTCATGTCGTGGCCGGCGATGGACCGGCAGGGATAGTAGATCACCGGCACAAAGGGCAGGCTCCACAGCACCTGCAGGAAGCCCGTCCTCAGCACCGCCCACACATTCGTGCCCCGGAAAAAGAAGGGGAACATCTGTCCCAGCGCCGCCAGAAGCAGCGCCGCGGTGGACAGGACCAGCGCCGTGATGAAGGCCTTGCGCATGCTGTATTTCCCCAAAACGCCCACGGCGTAGCCGATGACGGGAAACAGAACGGTGAACAGGATCGTATTCTCCGCAAAGCCCATGTCGGTGAAAAAGCCGGCGGCCAGGCCGAACATGGCCCCCCACACGCCGCCTTCAAACAGCGCCACGCACACCACCGCCACCGGAATGAACATGGCGCGCACGCCCAGGGGCGCCACATAAGCGCAAAGCAGATTCTGCACCGCAAACAGCAGCACCAGCATCAGCGCATACACCACGCCCCGGCGCAGCTTGGCCAGGTTGATAAGGTCAAATAACATGCCGCGTTACTCCTGAACCGTGAAGTCCGTGACCACAAAGACCGAGCTGAGGGTATCCAGGTCGCAGGCCGGCGTCACCACGCCGTAAAGCGTCTGGCCGCTGGATTCGGACAGCACGGAGTCGATGTAGCCGATCACCAGGCCCTGGGGAATGCTGGTGCCCATGCCGCTGGTGAGAACGGCGTCGCCTTCCAGCATCTGGGCTCCCTCCGTGAGGTAGGTCAGCTTCAGGGTCTGGTCCTGCATCAGGGCAAAGTCGCCGATGCACATGCCCGCGGACTGGGCCTGACCCACCAGGGCGCCCACGTTGATCTCCGAGTCCACAATGGTGCGCACGGTGCTCCAGGTGTCGCCGATCTCAATGATCTGGCCCACCAGGGCGCCGTATTCGGTGATGAGGCAGTCGCCCACCTCCAGCTCCTGCACGGAGTTGGAGGAGCCTTTGGAGATGGTGAAGGTGCTGGACCAGTTGGAAGTGGACCAGGAAATGAGCTTGGCGGATTCCAGCACATAGTCCGTGTGCTTTTCCCTGAACCCAAGCATCTCCCGCAGGTGCACATTCTCTTCCCGGTATTCCTCGGCGTCAATGGCATCCTGCTGAGCCTGGGCCAGCTGGGCCCGGAGGGCATTGTTTTCCGCCACCAGCTGGTCGTATTCGTAAATATAGCCGTAAATGCCCTCGATCCACTCCACCGCCGCGGCAGCCGCGTTTTTCACGGGAGAGCTGATGTTGCCGGTGACATTCTTGGCAAGCCCGGCCCGGCCGTCCAGCAAAGCCCGGCTCAAAAGCACGATCAGCACCAGCGCCAGCACGGCGGCGGCCACCCGGCCGCTGTTCTTTTTCAGAAAATCTTTCAAAGCAATCGAACTCCAAACTCTTCAAGCATCTGGCCCAGCCGGCACAGCGGCAGGCCCACCACATTGAAATAATCGCCCTCGATACCCTCCACAAAAAGGCTGGCCAGCCCCTGGATCGCGTAAGCACCGGCTTTATCCATAGGCTCGCCGGAGGCCACGTAGGCGGCGATCTCCTCGTCCCGGAGGGGCCGGAAGCGGACGGTGGTCTCCTCCGCCTGGCTCAGAACCATCCCGTCCCGGGCCACGGTCACCCCGGTGAAGACCCGGTGGGCCGCGCCGGAGAGCTTTTTCAGCATGGCGGCCGCTTCCGCAGCGTCGGCCGGCTTGCCCAGAATGTCGCCGTCTTTTTCCACCACGGTGTCCGCCCCGATGACGATGGCCCCGGGATTCTCCCGGGCCAGCTCCTCCGCCTTGGCCGCGGACAGCTCCAGCACCGTGCGCCGGGCATCCCCGTGGCTGGGGGTATGCTCCGGCCCCCGGGCCGGACGCACCTCAAATTCCGCGCCCAAAGCCCCCAGAAGCTCCCGGCGGCGAGGGGAAGCGGATGCAAGAATGATCATGTCAGCGCTCCTTTGGCATACAGGCCCCGGCTGGTGTTGTTGGGACGCCAGTCCCGGCGGCCGAGGTTGGTGAATTTATACTGCCGGGCCACCTCCACGCACTCCCGGGCGCTCTCGCCGGTGAACAGAAGTCTTGCGCCCCAGAGGCCCGCATCGGCATACCGGCTCTGCTTGTCCGCCAGGTAGACCTTGCTGCTGTCAAAAATGACATTGCGGCAGCCGTATTCCTTCATAACATAATACTGCGCTCCGTGCTCGTCCTGCAGAAGAGCGCCGCCCTCGCAGCGGCAGCGGCCGGCCGAGCGGCGCATGATGCACTGCTCCGAGATCATCACCGGCAGCCGCCCGTAAACGATCATCTCCGTATCCAGCGGCTTGGCCATGGCCCGGATCTGCGCCGCCGAGAGCTCAAAGGACAGCGTGGCCGACACAAGCCCTGCCGCCCGGAGCTGCTCCAGACAGGCAGAGTTTGCAGCGTTGAGGCCGCTGTCGCCCCGGACGCCAAGCCCCAGCATCCGGGCCCGGCGCAGATAGCGCAGGCTCCCGGCCAGGATCTCCGCCACCCCCTGGGCCTTCACCGCCAGCATGAGCTGCTGGATCTCGGGGAACTCGTCCTCGTTGATCACCCGGGGCATCACCGCCACGATTTGGCAGCCCCGCTCCCGGAAGAAACGCAGATTTTCATCCCCGGCGGCAACGATCTCCGCCGGAACATAAAGATAATCCGGCTCGCAGCAGGCCAGCGCCTCGCTGAGCTGCTCGGCCCGGCTGACCTGGAAAATGAGTTTCATGGGTCCTTCGGGCTGCTTGTTCTCCGGCGCCGGCGGCAGCCGGCCGAACACCGGCGCCCCGGGCTCCCGGGATTTTTGGGCGATCTGATTGATCAGCTCCCGCCGGGCGTCTTCCACCGCCTCGTCAGGATAGTCCATGCGCTCGGCGATATGGCAGTTCACCTCCGCGCAGGTGTAGGGGGTGCCGCCGGTGCGGTAGAAAAGCTCTTTGATCCGGTCCTCGGAGATGCCCTCCCGGCCCAGATCGATGGGCACAAAGCCCTCACAGGTCGCCCGGTTGCCCCGGTCGTCCTCCGCGGCAAAGCGGGCCGGCTGACCGGGCTGGATCACCGCGAAGAATTTCAGCGGGATGCGCCGGCGCTCTTTGTTCATATAGTCCTTGCGCACCACCTGATACATCCGCCGGGCGTCCCGGTCGGGGCGGCGGATCACGCCGAACATATCGTCGGTATTTTCCCGGGCGGTGAAGTAACCGTCCGTCAGCCCGTTGGTGGCAAAATAGTCGGACAGCCATTCCCGCTCTTCCTGGGTGGGCATGACCCGGTCCTGAATGGCCCGGGCGTAGATGCCCGTGGCAAAGGAAACAAATTCGGGACTGCGGCTGTGGCCCTCGATGGCCGCGCAGTCCACCCCCGCCTCCTCCAGGGCCTGAAGATGGTCCAGCAGGCAGATGTCCTTCATGGACAGAGGATAGTCATCCATCCGGCCGCCCAGACTGAAGCGCCGGCGGCACAGATCCGCACAGCGGCCGCAGCTGGCGGAGGCCTGCCGGTCCGCCAGGGCGCTCATGTAGCACTGGCCGGCATGGCTGAAGCAAAGCTGTCCATGCACATAGACTGCGGTTTTGATGGGGGCCTGGGTGATGATGCGGATCTGTTCCAGACTCAGCTCCGGCGACAGCACCACGCACTCCAGCCCGAAGCCCGCCGCCGCCAGGGCACCGTCCAGGCTGTCCACGCCCATGCGCACATCGCCCCACACCGGAAGCTCCGGCAGCGTCGAGCGCAGCAGACGCACCAGGCCCAGATCCTGCACCATCACAGCGTCCACGCCGTTTTCCGCGGCAAACTTGGCCCGGCCCAGCGCCCGGTCCAGCCCTTCGTCCGTGCACAGGTCGCCCAGCGCCAGCACGGTCCGGCAGCCCCGGGCCCGGCAATAGCGGATGGCCTGGCGAAGCTGTTCGGGGCTGAAGCCCATCTCGCCCCGGCCGTCACCGGAAACGCCGTAGCCCATATAGATAATGTCCGCCCCGCTCTGCACCGCGGCGATGACCGCCTCCGTGCTTCCGGCAGGGGAAAGAAGCTGCAGCATAAGCAATTCCTCAAAAGCCCGCAGTTGGGCATAATAAGCGTATTATAATCTGTTATTATAGTATAAAAATGTGAACAAGACAAGTAATAATTCTTAACTTGTAAGGCGGGCGGCGGGATGATATAATATTTGTCCACCAAAGAGAAAAAGGGCCAAACTATGGAAAAGACCACAAAGATCCGCCTCCGCCCCCCGGCAGTGCTTTCCATGCCGGAGCAGGACGCGGAAAAGCTCATCGCCGCCGGCAGCGGCGACGCAGCGCTTGTTTACATCTACATACTCAAAAACGGCGGCGAGCTGGAGCTGTCCCGGGCCGCCTTTGACCTGCGGCGCACGGAGAAGGATCTTCGTGCCGCGGTGGCGCGCCTGGAGGAGATGGGCATCCTCACCGCGGAAACACCGGCGCAGAAGCCCCTGCCCGCCCAGGAACTGCCGGAGGTGCGGGCCGAGGACGTGGCCCGGCGCACGGCGGAAAACCCGGATTTCAAAGCTCTGGTGGAAGAAACGCAGAGGCTTTACGGCCGCCTTCTTTCCACCTCCGAGCTCAAGACGCTTTTCAATCTTTACGACTATCTGGCCCTGCCGCCGGAGGTCATCCTCCTGCTCATCAACCACTGCGCCGAGGAGACCGCCCGGCGCTACGGCCCGGGCAAAAAGCCCAGCTTCCGGGCCCTGGAAAAGGAGGCCTATTCCTGGGTCAACCGGGAGATCATCACCTACGAGCGGGCCGAGGAATGGCTGGCCCTGCTGCACAAGCGCAGCAGCCAGGTTAGCGAAGCCCTCAGCGCTCTGGGCATCCGGGACCGCAGCCCCACGGACTCGGAGCGGCGCTACATCAACGCCTGGCTGGATCTGGGCTTTGACGCCGAGGCTCTGGCGGAGGCTTACGACCGCACCGTCACCAACACCGGGGGCCTGAAGTGGCGCTATATGGACGGCATCGTCCGCTCCTGGGATGCCAAGGGCCTGCACACACTGGAAGAAATCCAAAACGGCGACAAAAAGCCCGCCCGGACCGTTTCGGGACAAAGCCCCGCCGGCCCGGACCGGCAGGCCATCGAACAGATGAAAAAACTGCGGGAAAAGGTAAGGAACAGCTGATATGGACGGAAGACTTCTGGGTCTGGCAAGAAAAGAAAAAGAGGCCATCTACGCCCGAAACGCCGCCGAAAACGAGCGCCGCCGGGCGGAGGTTTACGCCCGGGTCCCCGCCGTCCGGGAGCTGGACCGGCGCATCGCCGGGCTCATGAGCGAAGTGATCGGCGCGGCCCTGGGGGGCGGCGGCCGAAGCATGGACGAGCTTATGGAGGAATCCCTGGAAATGCAGGCCCGGCAGGCCGAGCTTCTGGTGGAAAACGGCTGGCCCATGGACTATCTCTCCGGCGCCTGGGACTGCCCCAAATGCCGGGATTCCGGCTTTGTGGAAGGCCGGGCCTGCTCCTGCCTTATGACCCTGTATGAGGCCGAAAAAGCCAAAGACCTCTCCGCCCTTCTGAAGCTGGGGGAGGAGAGCTTCGGCAGCTTTGAGCTGGGCCTTTATGATGATCGCCCCGATCCCGCCACCGGCATAAGCCCCCGGCAGGTGATGGAGATCGTGTTCGGCACCTGCTACGACTATGCCCTGAATTTCGGCAAAAACTCTCCCAATCTGCTTTTCCGGGGCGGCACGGGTCTGGGCAAGACCTTCCTGTCCGCCTGCATCGCCCGGGTGGTCTCCGCCCGGAACCACTCCGTGGTCTACGACACCGCCGTTTCGGCCCTGGGTGCCTTTGAATCCCAGCGCTTCGCCCGCAGCCCCCAGGAGGCGGCGGAGGCGGAGGAAAAGGTGCGGAGGCTTCTGGACAGCGAGCTGGTGATCCTGGACGACCTGGGCACCGAAATGACCACCGAGTTCACCAAAAGCGCCCTGTACACCCTGGTGAACACCCGCCTGATCCAGGGCGGCAAAACCATCATCAGCACCAACCTTTCGGCCAAAGACATGGCCCGGCGCTACACCCCCCAGATCGTCAGCCGGCTGGAAGGGGAGTATCAGGAGCTCAGCTTCGCCGGCCGGGACATCCGCCAGATCAAAAAAGAGCGGGGCCTTGACTAAACACAATAAAATGAAAAACGGACGCCAACCGGCGTCCGTTTTTTCTTATTTCATCTTCTCGGGCGAAGTGAATTCGCCCGGCAAAATCCTCGGGGCTGCGCCCCTTGCGGATTTACGCCCGGCCCCCCGGGCGGCTCGTCCTGCCCGGACTTCGCAAAAGCGGACGCCGGTTGGCGTCCGCTTTTTATTACCATTATCGGTTCAGGGGGCTGTTGAGAAAGCCCTCCAGAATGAGGGAAGCCGCCACGGCGTCCACATTCTGCCGGTGCTTTTTTTCCTTTTTTCCCACGGAGTGCAAAATGGCGTGGGCCTCCACGCTGCTGCGCCGCTCGTCCCAGAAAATGATCTCCGGCGCACCGGCAGCCTTGAGAAGCTCCGCCAGGGCCCGGCTTTTTTCCGCCCGGGGACCTTCGCTGCCGTCCATATTCTTCGGCAGGCCCAGCACCAGGCGCTCCACCTGCCGGTCTTTGGCTTCTTTCACGATCTTTTCCGCCAGACGCTCCGGGTTCCATTCCGGCACCACCCAGGCCTCTCCGGGGATGCTGCCGGTGAAATCGGACACGCACAGGCCCGTGCGGGCCTCGCCGTAATCGATGGCCATGATGCGCATATCAGTTCTCTCTTTCTTTCCAGCCCAAAGCCTTCACCAGCGGCGGCAGCACAAAGGTGAACAGCACCGCCATCGCCACGCCGGAAACGATCCGGGCCAGGATATAGGGGGAATAGGTGGCAAAGCTGTACTGGAACACCAGACAGTCCACCCACATCACCGCGGTGTTCACCGCCGTGACGATCAAAGCCGTGACCACCAGCAGCAGTCCCAGCTTCTTCGGCGCCAGGGAAAAGCTCTTCCGCCGGGCCGCCAGTCCCACCAGCAGGCCCCGCAGGCCCGCCGGGAGCATCCACAGCGGCGTGGTGACGGACAGGCCGTAGGGCCCCAGAAGCTGCCCCAGCAGATTGCCCATAAGGCCCACGATCAGCCCGTCCACCGGGCCAAAAAGGATGGCCGCCAGCAAAATGGGCAGCGCGTCTACGGTGATCTTGATCCCTCCCAGGCTCAAGGACACATAGCTCGACAGCACCACATACATGGCGACACACAGGGCGTTGACAACAAGGCGTTTGGTTTTCATATTCATTTACCTCCAGCGAATGCGGAAGCGGCATCGCAGACCCAGGGGCCCTTCGTCCTCCGACAACATCCCATCCGGAGGCACTTGACGCGCCGTTTCCTACTCTGATGACAAGAGCATACCACAGCTTTTCGGGAAAAGCTATCCCTTTTATGTAAATCGACCTTCCTTTTGGGGGCGAAAAACATGATTTTTTCTTGAAATATCAGCAAAAAAGCACTTGCAATTTGAATTTGTATATGATATCATGCACTTTACCTGCCGTCCGGACGGGAGAACTCGTTATGGCCGGAACAGGGAGGCAATTTAACAAGGAGGTGCCGAAAACATGGCAGCTGACGCAAGGATTAAGGTCACGCTTCGCTGCAGCGAGTGCAAGCAGAGGAACTACAACACGTTCAAGAACAAGAAGAACACCACGGAAAAGCTTGAGCTGAACAAGTACTGCCCCTTCTGCCGCAAGCACACGCCGCATCAGGAAACGAAATAAGGAGGCAAGGAAATGGCAGACGAAAAGAAAAGCGCCGCCCCTGCCCCCACCGCAAAAGTGGCAGTCAAAAAGACCACCGGTAAGCTCAAATTCTTCGCCCGCGTGAAGAAATGGTTCCGCGACATGAAGAGCGAGCTGAAGAAGGTCGTGTGGCCCACCGCCAAGCAGACCAGCAAGAACACGCTTGTTGCTGTTGTTATCATGGTGGCCGCGGCTGTGGTCCTCTGGGGTTTTGACAGCATCGCTCAGGCGGCTGTGAAAGCTCTGATCAACATTTTCGCGTAAAATGGCAGATACGGCAAAATGGTATGTGGTTCACACATACTCCGGATATGAAAACACCGTCTCCGCGTCGATCATGAAATCGGCGGAAAACCGCCGCATGGAAGACCTCATCTTCGAGGTCCGCATCCCCACGGAGACCGTAACCGAACACACCGACAACGGCGACAAGACCATCGAGCGCAAGATCTTCCCCGGCTACGTGCTGGTGAAAATGATCATGACGGACGAATCCTGGCATCTTGTGCGCAACGCCCGCGGCTCCACCGGCTTCGTGTCCATGGACGGCAAGCCCGTTCCCCTGACCGAGCAGGAAGTGCTGGACATGGGCGTGGAGCGCCACGAGATCGTCATGGATTACGGCGTCGGCGACACGGTGAAAGTCACGGACGGCCCCCTGGAGGGCTTCCTTGGCACCGTGGAAGAGCTGGAGCCCGAAAAGGATCGCGTGCGCGTGGTGGTGTCCATGTTCGGCCGTGAGACGCCGGTGGACCTGGAACTGGATCAGGTCGAGCCGGTCACCGAAGACTGATTATTACCACCCTCTTTTCAGAGGAATATGAGGAGAAATTAAAATGTCACAGAAAGTAGTTGGATACGTCAGATTCCAGGTCCCCGCGGGCAAGGCCACTCCGGCTCCCCCCGTCGGCCCCGCCCTGGGTCAGTACGGCGTTAACATCGGCCTTTTCACCAAGGACTTTAACGAGCGTACCAAAAACGACATGGGCATGATGATCCCCGTGGTCATCAC
>CAZSAX010000054.1:10040-12192 GCA_964605075.1 uncultured Oscillospiraceae bacterium | reverse complement strand
ACGATCTTGGGGATGTCCACGTAGCAGCTGGTGGTGATCTCGCCCATGATGTACACGATGCCGGTGGTCACGGTGGTCTCGCAGGCCACGTGACCGTTGGGGTCCTGGGCCAGAATGGCGTCCAGAACGGCGTCAGAGATCTGGTCGCAGATCTTGTCGGGATGACCTTCGGTCACCGATTCGGAAGTAAAAAGATAATGTCCCATAATGTCTCCTTTGTTCGTAGCTGCATAGATAAGCAGATTATTTATAAACCAAAGCGGGCAAAACAAAACGCCTGCCGGGCATTCGGCAGGCGCAGAAATACAGACTATTTCCTTATCTGCCGATTTTCACCGCCGGATTTGGCACCTTGCGCGTCTACGACCGCAGGTTGCCGGGCTTCACAGGGCCGGTCCCTCCACCACTCTCGATAAGGTATTCAATTAAGAAGCGCAATTATTCTACATACATCGCGCGGCTTTGTCAAGGGTTATTTTTCTCCGTAGCGGAAAACAAATCATCCGTTTTTACACCGAAGATGTCCGCCAACGCTTTCACTTCATAGTCTGCGGCAAAGCGGGTGCCGTTTTCGATGCGCAGGATGGTCAGGTCGCTGAACTCATAACCTTCCAGTTGTAGTTTTTCCGCCAGGCCCTTTTGTGTCAGCTTGTTCTTTTGCCGCAGGGCTTTTACCTGCGGGCCAATCAAATTTTTGCGGTCGCCGGTCCAGTAAATCTTCATAAGACACACTTCCAAAGATGAAGTTTGTCTTGATTCTAGACAGAAAACCACATATACTTACTTCTAAAGATGAAGTTTTTTTCAATTATAATGGGAGGGAATGTTATGGGCCTTGTGTACGAAAAAAGCGTTCCGCCGGAACAGAGGAAAGAGGTCAAGGGAGAAGAACTGTATATAGACGCCATGAGCGCGGTAAAGCGAATGGAAGCGAACTACAACAAAGACGCCGGGGAGCGGGATCCGATGGAGGTGGACACATTTCTTCTTCTGGCCCGGGCTCTGGCGGAGATTGAGGATCTGGATGTGACGATCCATGAGGAGGATGGCTGGCTCCGGGTGAAATACCGCCAGGAGGAAATGCTGCTGTCCCGGATGGGAAAGGAGTTTCTGGCCCGGCTTCTTCTCCAGGCAGAGGATGCGGCTGTGTTTGCGGATCGGGAAGGGAAAATATCGCTGAATCTGTTTTATAGAACCCGGCAGGACCGACCCATGACGGGAAACTGAAACGCCGGAGCAATTTGCTCCGGCGCTTTTTGCATTTAATGGTGGCTTTTGCCCTCCCGGTAGCGGCGCATGGAGTCCTTAAAAATCTCGGCGCAGGTGGGCGGGGTGTAGCTGATGGCGTTGGCTCCGGCCAGGATGGTCTGGCGGATGCTTTCCTCTGTGGGGCCGCCGGTGCCGATGACGGGCACGTCGGGGAACTGGCGCTTGATGTCCCGGATGATGTCCGGGGTCTGTTCGGCGGCGGCCACGTTGAAGATGGCGGTGCCGCTTTCAAGCCGTGCGGCGTAGTCCGTGTCGGCGTTGGCCACGGTGACCAGAATGGGGATGTCGATGAAGTCCTTGACATGGGCGATGGATTCATCGCTGGTGGGGGCGTTCACCACCACGCCCGTGGCTCCCTGCATCTCGGCGTACATGGCCAGACTCACCACCCGGTGGCCCTGGGTCAGGCCGCCGCCCACGCCCACGAACACCGGGATGTCCGAGGCCCGGATGATGGCGTCGGAAATGATGGGCTGGGGGGTGAAGGGGTAGACCGCGATGACCGCGTCGGCGTTGATGTTTTTGATGATGGCGAGATCGGTGGAAAAGACCAGGGATTTGATGCGCTTGCCGAAAATCAAAATGCCGCTGCATTCCCGGATGACCTCCGGCACCCGCAGGGCGTACTGGCGGAGCGTGCCGTCCACGGGAGCGGGCATGCGTTTGCTGACTGGCTCGGTCATGGAAAGACCTCCTTTGGGATTTCTTATTATACCCATTGTAACAGAGGATTGTTACAAAGGTATAAAGCAGAGATTAAAAAGGCCGCAGCCGGAGGCTGCGGCGCTGTTTTTTTGAGGTTTTATGCCATTTCGCCGGAGATTTCCCCGGAACTCTCCCCGGAAGCTTCGCCGGAGGCTTCTCCGGAGGCTTCTCCGGAGGC
>CAZSAX010000054.1:0-9940 GCA_964605075.1 uncultured Oscillospiraceae bacterium | reverse complement strand
CCGGAGGCTTCTCCGGAGGCTTCTCCGGAGGCGTCGGCTTCGGGATAAAGGACGATCTCGCCCTCATAGCTGCCCGGCACGATGGCGGTCTGCACCCCGTCCACGGTCATCACGCCCCGGATCTCCGAGCGGGAGTCGACAGACAGGGCGGAAAGCCGGCTCTCGCCGGTGACGGTCCAGATGGCGCCGTTGATGAGGGTCAGCTCCGTGCCCCGGTCGTCGCCGTAGGGGCTGTAGCTGTAAGCGCCGGATTCGTCAAAGCTCAGCGCATGCACAAAGGCGTCCAGCGGCGCTTCCTGGCCGAAAGTGTTGGAGGCCAGACCGATGGTGTAATCCTCGGCGTAGCCCTGAGCCAGCCAGAAGTCCGTCCAGTCCTGGCAGGTCCCGGAGCGGATGGCGCCGCGGAGGGTGGCGCTGTCCAGCGTGATGCGCATCACGCGCTCATAGTCCTCGTCCCAGATGTCGCCTTCGGCGTCCATATCCACCAGATAGATGCTGCTGCCCACGGGCTCGGCGCTGGCCTCAGTGGCGGGGGTGGAGGTGTCGTTGTTGAGGACGGAGTGGATCAGCACGCCGGAATAGGCCTCCAGGGTCACGTGGTCCAGAACGATCTCCGCGTTGGTGCTTTTGAGCAGGATGGTGTCGCCCTGGGTGTGTTCGATGTATTTCTGGATGTTGGGGCTCAGCTCCCGGCCGTACCAGGCGGCGTTGACGCCGGTGGTCTCATCGGCCTGGGCGTAGAGCGCGGGATCGGTGATCAGGGCGGAGTCCCGGGCGTAAAACAGGCCCTGCCGCTCCTCGGGTGCGGTTCCGGCCACGTGCATCATCAGCGCGTTCCGGCCCCCGGCGATCACCGAGCCGCCCAGCGCGCCGTAACGCTCTTTATCCTCTTCCGAGGCAAAGGCGTAGGGGTCGATGTCGCCGTCGGCGCCCACCCGATAGCCGGTGCCGCCTTCCAGACCCTCGTCGCCGTCAAACAGGCTCACCTCGCCGGTGCCCGCGATGATCACGCCGATCTCCGCGCCTTCCAGAACACTGGCGTAAAGATAGTCCCGGCAGTTGCCGTCGGCATAGGTGCCGTAGCCGCCGAGAAGGGCGGAGGAGAAAGTGTTTACGGCGATGAGGTCAACGCCGCCGCCGGAGGCCGCGTCGGTGGAGAGACTGGCCCAGCCGTCGGTGATGACGGCGCTGTCGTAGTAATAGGTCTCGCTCTCGCCGCCGGAGAGGTTGGTGCGGTCCGAGCCGGTGACAAGCAGGGGGTCGTTGGGCAGATTCTCGCTGGTGCCGGCGCTGGAAGGCACATAGCCCCGGGTGACAAGAAGGCTGTCCTGTACCACCAGAGTGCTGCCCACGCCGGAGCTGCCGGAGTTGGAGATGGCCATGCCCTCCAGGCCCTCGCTGTAAAGGTAGCTGTTTTTCACCAAAAGGGCCGCGCCCCCGGAGCAGGAGACCAGGGTGGTACCCCGGCTGACGGTTTCGCCCGGAGCGGCGCCGCCGGCCGCGTAGACGGAAAAGGCACCGTCGCTGACGCTTTCATAAACAGCCCGGCCCTGCTCCGTGGCGGGGGTGTAGGTGCCGTAGGTTTCGGAATCCTCGTCCCAGTCAATGAGGCCGATCCAGGTATAGTCCAGCTCAAAGCCTTCGGAGTTGGGGTTCAGGCCCTCGTTGGTGTAGACTTCCGCCAGGTTGGGGGCGGCGTAAAGCTCCCGGGCGTCGCCCAGAACGGCGGTGAAGCCCTCCGTGAGGGGGTCGGTGTGTTCGCCGGCGCTTACGGTAAGGAATTTTTCCCCGGCGGCGCCCGCCTCAAAACGAATGGCGGCCATGGCGTCCGGAAATTCCGGCAGATCGCCCTCCGCCGCGGTGCTCAGCGATTCCGACAGGCTGAGGCTGTCGTCCCGGATGCTGATGAGCGTGGCTCCGCCCATGCCGCCGGAGGCGGCAAAGCCGGCGCTGCTCATAAGCAGGCACAAGACCAGAAAAATACTCAATCCCTTTGTCAGCTTCATGTGTCAGCCATCCTTTCGTAGTTGTTTTTGTTATTTGAGTCAGTTTTGAAGTTCCTGCAAAATGGTCTGGAAGGCATCTTCGGCCTCCGGCACGCCATAGGCCCGGTACAGGGGCCAGATGTGGTTCATGCCCTCCCCAATGACCAGCTGATGGCTCAGGCCCTTTTCTTTCAGCAGATCGGAAAAGCGGATAATGTCCGGATAGAGAAGCTCCCGGGTGCCGGCAAAGAGGGTGAGCTGATGATTCGGGTCGGCCCGCAGCCAGTCCTGATAGGCATAGAGGGGACTGACTGTCTGCTCCGTGGCGTACCAGGAGCCCGCCCAGGCTTCGCCGGCGGCGCGCAGAGTATCCTGGTCCAGCTTGGGGTCCTTTTTCTGATAGATGGGAAGCAGTTCGTTGTGCATGGACACATCCAGCCAGGGGGACAGCAGAATGAGCTCGTCCGGCTGAGGCATCTCCGGCGTTTCCAGCAGGCTCACGGTGAGTTGGTTGGCAAGGCTCAGGGCCATGCCGCCCCCGGCGGAGTCGCCCATGAAGATGAGTTTGTCATAGCTCTCCGCGGCCAGGGCCTCCCGGCAGAAATCCCGCAGGATGGGATAGGCGGTCTCGGCGGTGTAGTCCGGCAGCTTGGGGTAGTCCGGCACCCAGACCTCCGCCCCGGTCTCCGCCGCCAGAGCGTCGGCAAACAGCCAGTGCTCCGTCTGGGGGCGGTCGATGTAGGTGCCGCCGGGGAAATAGACGATGAGGAGGTCTGAATGTTCCTGGGCGTTGAGGATATAATAGTCCATTTCGCCGTAGCTTTTTGCCGAAACGGGGTATTGCATGTCTTCCGGGAATTCAAGCTCTCCGGCGTTTTTCTCCGCCTTTTCGGCGTACCAGGCGGCCTCGTCGCCGTTCATGGCGTCCCTGCCGGCGGCCCGGAGCTGAAGCTCGAACATGGTGGCGTCCATGCTCCGGTGCCAGATCAGCTCTGACAGAAGCCGGGGGCCGAACAGCACCAGCAGCACCACCAGGACCACGATCACGATGATAAGAATGTTCTTTTTCATTTTCCGATCCTCTTTCTTCACAGGCACAGCCGGTAGATCTCTTCCGCCTCGGTCACGCCCAGGGGGACATAGCTGCGCAGGGGGGCAGTGCCGTTTTGGCAGATATGGCGGGCCAGATAATCGATGTGCTCTTCGCCCAGCCCCAGCTCACCCAAAGTGGCGGGCATGCCCAGAGACTGGAAATAGGCCCGGCAGGCCTCGATGCCGGAACGGGCGTCCGGGGCGTTCCATATCTTTTGGGCCATGCGCTCCAGGCGCTCATGGGCCAGACCCTTGTCCCAGAGCCACTGGAGGTAGTTGGGCCAGAGAACCGCCAGTCCCGCCCCGTGGGCGATGCGCTCGTCCAGGGCGCTGAGCTCATGCTCCAGAGCGTGCACCAGCATGGTGTAGTCCCGGCCTGCGCCGGTGAGGCCGTTGTGGGAAAAGCTGCTGGCGAGCATCAGGGTGGCCCGGGCTTCGTAGTCGTCGGGCTTTGCCATGGCCGCGCTTCCTGCCTCGATGACGGCCCGGCAAAGGCCCTCTGCCAGCTCGTTCGCCAGGGCGTTGCCCTCGTTATGGCACATATAGCGGTCAAAGGTGTGCATCAGGGTGTCCACAATGCCGCAGGCGGTCTGGTAGGGAGGCAGGGTGTAGCAGAGCCTGGGGTCGCAAAGGGCGAAGAGGGGGCGGTTCCGGTCGCAGTTCAGGCCCTTTTTCACACCGGTCTCGGTGTTGGTGAGCACGGCGCTGGCGCTCATCTCGCTGCCGGAGGCGGCAATGGTGAGCACTACCCCCACGGGCAGCGAGTCCTTCGGCTCGTATTTCTTCATGGTGTAGTCCCAGGGATCGTGGTCGCTGCGAACACAGTGGGCGGCCATTTTGGCCGAGTCCATCACGCTGCCTCCGCCCACGGCCAGGATCATGTCGCAGCCGCTATGCTTGAGAAACTTCACCGTCTCCCGGCAGAAATCCAGCCGGGGATTGGGCTGCACGCCTCCCAGCTCCTCCCAGGCAAGGCCCGCAGCCTCCAGAGCGGCGAAAATGCGGGCCAGGAGGCCGCTGCGCTTCACATGGCCGGAGCCGTAGTAGACCAGGGGCTTTTGGAAGCCGTAGTCACGGAGGATCTGACCAAGCTGGGCAATATGGTCGCCGAAATAGACCTTGGTGGGAGTGTAAAGAGTGAAGTCCTGCATAGAAGGCTCCTTTCCTTTGGGCCCGGAGGCGGAATTTTGTCTTGCGGGATGGGCGCGGGGATGCTATAATTGGAGCAAGCTTTTTCCGTTTCTGTATCAAACGGAGAAGGCTTTTCTTTTTGGGAGGTGCTGGCTTTGAAAAAAAGGGTGTTTTCCACGGAGCTGGCCTATGTTCTGGGGATCGTATTTGTGGCCTGGGGCGTGGCGCTGATGGAGCGGGCGGATTTCGGCGTTTCCATGGTGGTGGCGCCGGCCTATCTGTTTTACCGCTGGCTTTCGCCGTCGTTTCCCTTTTTCAGCTTCGGCATGGCCGAATACTGCCTGCAGGCCGTGCTGCTGATCGTCATGGGGCTGCTCCTGCGGCGGTTCCGGCTGTCTTATCTGTTCTCCTTTGTCACGGCGGTGATCTATGGCTTTGTGCTGGACGGCGGGATGCTGCTGGCCGCGGCCCTGCCGGCGGAGAGCTTTGGGATGCGGGCGGTGCTCTATGTTTTGGGGATGCTGTTTTGCTCCGCGGGGGTCTCCCTTATGTTCCACACCTACATCGCCCCCGAAGCCTATGAGCTTTTTGTCAAAGAGCTTTCCGGAAAATTCGGGGTGGAGATCAGCCGCTTCAAAACAGCCTATGACTGCGCAAGCTGCGCCATCGCCCTGGGGATGTCCTTTGCCTTTTTCGGTTTCGGGCAGTTTGTGGGCGTGAAGTGGGGCACAGTGCTGTGCGCCCTGGTCAACGGCTGGATCATAGGCCGCTTTTCCGCCTTTTATGAAAAGCACTGGCGCTTTGAGGATGAGCTGCCCTGGCGGCCGTTTTTCACCGGGGAGAAGCGTTCTTCTCCGGAAGCTCGCTGACAAAAGCCGCGCCCAGGATCAAAAGGGCGCCCAGCCAGCCGGCCGGGGTCATGGGCTCTTTGAGCAGAAGGGCCGAAAGCAGAACGGCCACGATGGGGTCGATGTAGCTGAAAATGGCGATGCTGTGGGCGGGCAGGGCTTCCATGGAGCCGAAATACAGCGTGTAGGCAAGGCCCGTGTGAACGATGCCCACCAGCAGCAGAAGCCCGATCACAGGCCAGGTGAAATCGCCGGGAGCGAGACTCTCGGTCAGAAGTGTATAGGGAAGGATCACCAGAGCCGCCGCGCCCAGCTGCACGGCGGTTTTGTCATAGGCGGAAATGTCCGTGAGCTTCTGGTTGAGCAGAACCACGCTGGCATAAAGGGCCGCCGCGCCCAGCCCGAACAGAACGCCCTTGAGCTCGGAGAGCCGGAAGCCGGTCTGCAGAACGCCGGAAACCAGCACCATGCCGCCCAGGGCGGCCAGCAGGCAGAGAAGCTTGCGGCCGGAGAGCTTTTCTTTCAGCACAAAGGGGGAGGCCAGAAGCACGAACATGGGCGCCAGGTAGTAGCACAAAGTGGCGGTGGCTACACTGGTGAAGCGGTAGGCCTCGAACAGCAGGATCCAGTTGAAGCCGATGAAAGCGCCGGATATCAGCAGCTTCCACAGGTTTTTCCGGATGGCGGACAGCTCCGGCTTTTTCCCCCGCAGGGCGATCACCGCCAGCAGAAAGACGGCGCCGATCAGGCCCCGGCTCAGAGCCAGCACACTGGAAGCCAGAGGGATCCAGCGGCGGAAAATGCCGATGGTGCCGAAGATGATCATGGATGCGATAAGCATGAGCCGGGAGCAGCTTTGGGCGTTTTTCATGGCAGAGCCTCAAAATGGAATTTTTTAATATTTTGATAATATCATAGATTTATTAAGAAATCCATGCAAAAACGCCGGCCCCGAAGGGCCGGCGCGGTTTATTTCTGGGAGGTCAGGGCAGGGCGTATTTCTGGGTGCAGGCCACCAGCCGGTCCCGGAAGTCGTCGCTGTCGTGGCGGAAGCGGCGCTGGTGCTCATGAGAGTTGCGATCCCGGCTGACGAAGTCCAGCAGACCCATGCCGATGTTGGAGCAGTGATCGGCGCAGCGTTCCAGGTTCGTCAGAAGATCGGACCAGATGAAGCCTGCGGCGATGGTGCAGCCGCCCTGCTGCAGCCGCAGGATGTGACGGCTGCGGAGCTGTTCCTTCAGGTCGTCAATGTGCTGCTCCAGGGGCTCGATGGCGGCAATGGCGGCAATGTCGCCGCTGCGGAAGGCGGCCAGGGAGAGCTCCAGGATCTCCGTCACCGCGGCAATGAGCACGGTGATCTCTTCCTTGGCGGCGTCGGAGAATTCCAGTCCCTTGTCGCGCAGTTCTTCGGCGGATTCCAGAATGTTCACGCTGTGGTCGGAGATGCGCTCGTAGTCGCCGATGGCCTTGAGGAGCATGGCGGCCTCATCGCTGTCGCCGTCGCCCAGCTGCAGGGCGCTGAGCTTGACCAGATAGGAGCCGAGCAGATCCTCGTAATCGTCGGTTTTGTCCTCTGCCTCCCGGACACGGCGGGCGGTTTCGCTGTCAAAATTCCGCAGGCATTCCAGGGCGTCCATCAGGGACCGGGCCGCACATTCGGCCATGTCCACAGCCACGCTGTGGCACTGCTGCAGGGCGATGGAGGGGGTGGCGAGCAGACGCTCGTCCAGCGTCAGCGTGTCGTCGGGCCGGGTGTCGTCGGGGATGAGAACATAGGCCAGCTTCTCCAGCAGCCGGGACAGGGGCAGAAGCAGCGCCGTGCAGAGGATGTTGAAGGCGGAGTGAGACACGGCGATGCCCACAAGACTGGCGGCCTGGTCCAGCAGAGCGGGATGGAACACGGCCTTCACGATGCAGAAGGCGCTCAGCCAGACGATGGTGCCGATGACATTGAAGGACAGATGCACCAGCGCGGCCCGGCGGGCGTTTTTGTTGGTGCCCACGGAGGACAGGAGGGCTGTGATGCAGGTACCGATGTTCTGGCCCATGATGATGGGAATGGCGGCGCCGTAGGAGACCTGGCCGGTGATGGCCAGCGCCTGCAGGATGCCCACAGAGGCAGAGCTGGACTGGATGACGGCGGTGAGGATGGCACCGGCCAGCATGCCCAGGAGGGGGTTCTTGAAGGTGATGAAGAGGTTCTGGAAGGCTTCCACATCCTTCAGTCCGGCCACGGCGTCCGTCATGGTCTCCATGCCGAACATGAGCGTGGCAAAGCCCAGCAGAATGACGCCGGTGTCCTTCTTTTTGCTGTCGTTCAGGAACATATAGAAGATGATGCCTATCAGTGCCAGCACCGGGGTGAAGGAGCTGGGCTTGAGCAGCCGGACAAAGAGATTGCTGCTGTCGATGCCGCTGAGGCTCAGGAGCCAGGAGGTGACGGTGGTGCCCACGTTTGCGCCCATGATGACGTTGATGGCCTGGCCAAGCTCCATAATGCCGGAGTTGACGAAGCCGACCACCATCACGGTGGTGGCGGAGCTGGACTGGATGATGGCGGTGACGCCGAGGCCGGTGAGGAAGCCCAGCATCTTGCGGCTGGTGAGCTTGCCCAGAATGCTGCGCAAAGCGCCGCCGGCCCGGCGCTCCAGCGCCTGGCCCATGAGGTTCATGCCGAACAGGAACAGGCAGAGGCCGCCGATGAGAGTAAGCACGTCAAAAATGTCCATATCGATTCTCGCTTTTCAAGTCAGATTTTCATTCATTCTTTCGCAGTCTCAGTATATCAAGGGGCTGTAAATTGCGAAGCAAGGAAACATCAAGTTTTTGTAAAGTTTGTAAAGGCGATTTTTTCTGTTTTTTCCCGCGGCATGCGTTGACAAAACGGGGGCGGTGCGGTATTATACTTTAGATAAATCTTTAAGACGATACAGAGAGATCGGCAAGATTGTTATATATCGAATGCTGGTGCAGCGGGGCTGCATCCTCCTTTTGTGTAACTGCCTTGCTGATGTCAGCAGGGTTTTTTCTTAAAAAAGGGAGTATACCATGAACGAGATCAAAGCGAAATGCATCGACGAAGCGACGGCCGCCGCTGTGGCGGAGGTGTTGCTGTCCGATGCTTCCCTTTCTCAGCTCAACGATTCCCGTTATACTGTTTTTCCCGGCTTTTGCGATGTGCATGTGCATTTTCGTGAGCCGGGATTTCTTTATAAGGAGACCATCGCCACCGGCTGCCGGTCCGCCGCCCGGGGGGGCTACACCGCCGTCTGCACCATGCCGAACCTGAACCCGGTGCCGGACAGCGCGGAGCATCTGGCCGTGCAGACGGAAGCGATCCGAAAGGACGCTTCCATCGCCGTGTACCCTTACGCCGCCATTACCGTGGGGGAAAAGGGGCAGGTGCTGGCGGAGCTGGAGGCTATGGCACCGTCGGTGATCGCTTTTTCCGATGACGGCAAGGGCGTGCAGAGCGAGGCCATGATGCGCAAAGCCATGCAGACCTGCAAGGCGCTGGGCAAACCGCTGGCCGCGCACTGCGAGGATGAGAGCCTGCTTCACGGCGGCTGCATCCACGACGGCGCCTACGCCAAAGCCCACGGCCATCGGGGCATCTGCTCGGAAAGCGAGTGGGGGCCCATTGCCAGAGACCTGGAACTGGTCAAAGAGATCGGCTGCGCCTATCATGTCTGCCATGTGTCCACGAAGGAAAGCGTGGAGCTGATCCGCCGGGCCAAGGCGGCGGGGGTGAATGTCACCTGCGAGACCGCGCCCCATTACCTGATCCTGGACGACAGCGACCTGCAGGAGCACGGCCGCTTCAAAATGAATCCGCCCCTGCGCGCCCCGGAGGATCGGGAGGCGCTGGTGCAGGGCGTTCTGGACGGCACCATCGACATGATCGCCACCGACCACGCGCCCCACAGCGCGGAGGAAAAGGCCAAAGGGCTGGAAGGCAGCGCCTTTGGCGTGGTGGGGCTGGAAACGGCCTTTGCCGTGATGCATACCCATTTCGTGCGCCCCGGGCGCATGAGCATGGAGCGGCTGATGGAGCTGCTGGTGGAAAATCCCCGAAAACGCTTCGGCATCGCCCGGGGGCTGGATTTCAGTGTCTGGGATCTGGAACAGGAATACACCGTGGACCCGGAAGAGTTTCTCTCCAAAGGCCGGGCCACCCCTCTGGAGGGCATGAAACTGTATGGCAGGTGCCTGCTGACCGTCTGCGGCGGCAGGGTCGTTTATAAAGCATAATAAAAGGTTTGAGATAGAAGGAGAAGATTCCCATGGCAAAGAGAACGGACATCAAGAAGATCCTTATCATTGGCTCCGGCCCCATCGTTATCGGCCAGGCCGCGGAGTTTGACTATGCCGGCACCCAGGCCTGCCTGGCCCTGAAGGAAGAGGGCTATGAGGTGGTGCTGGTCAATTCCAACCCCGCCACCATCATGACGGACACCACCATCGCGGACAAGGTGTATATGGAACCCCTGACCCTGGAATATGTGGCCAAGATCCTGCGCTATGAGCGCCCCGACGCCATCATCCCCGGCATCGGCGGCCAGACCGGCCTGAACCTGGCCATGCAGCTGGAGCGCAAGGGCGTTCTGAAGGAATGCGGCGTGGAGCTTCTGGGCACCAGCTCCGCCAGCATCGAGCGGGCGGAGGACCGGGAGATGTTCAAGGAACTGTGCCAGTCCATCGGCGAGCCCACCATCCCCTCCGAGATCACCTACAGCATCGAAGAGGCCAAAAAAGCGGCGGCGGAGATCGGTTACCCCGTGGTGCTGCGTCCCGCCTTCACCCTGGGCGGCACCGGCGGCGGCTTTGCCTACAACGAAGAAGAACTGATCGAGCTGGGCCTGAACGCCTTCAAGCTCTCCCCGG
>CAZSAX010000053.1:0-12311 GCA_964605075.1 uncultured Oscillospiraceae bacterium | reverse complement strand
GCCGGGTGGGCGGCCTGTCCGGTGCCTTCATCCCCGTCAGCGAGGACGAGGGCATGATCGCCGCGGCCCAGTCCGGCGTTCTGCCCCTGGACAAGCTGGAAGCCATGACCTGCGTCTGCTCCGTGGGCCTGGACATGATCGCCGTGCCCGGAGACACCCCGGCGGAAACCAGTTCCGCCATCATCGCCGACGAAGCCGCCATCGGCATGGTCAACAACAAGACCACCGCCGTGCGCCTCATCCCCGCGGTGGGCTGCGCCGTGGGCGATACCGTGAGCTTCGGCGGTCTGCTGGGCACCGCCCCCGTCATGCCCGTGCATCCCGAGAGCGCCGCGGCCTTCGTGGCCCGGGGCGGCCACATCCCGGCCCCCCTGCACAGCCTGAAGAACTGATATGCATACTTTGGAAGAAATCCGGGCGGAATATGCCCGGCTGGACAAGCTCTGCGGCGTGGACACCGCCGGCATCGACCTGGCCTTTTCCCCCCGCATGACCCGGCGTTACGGCAGCTTCCGTTATCCCGTGAAGCCCGGCGGCCCTCCGCCCCGGATCACCATCGCCGACTTCCTCCGGGAGGAAGAGGAGGATTTCTGGGACACCGTCCGCCATGAATACGCCCATGCGGCGGTGTGGCTGCTGCATCCCGGCGAACGCCATGGCCACGACGCTGCGTGGAAATCCATCTGCCAAAAAATCGGCTGCCGGCCCAAAAGCCGGGCAGAGCGCTCCGGACACCAGGCGGAGGCCCTGGAAGCCCGGGCCCGCTACACGGTGCTGTGCCTTGGCTGCGGCCAGGAGACCCACTATCTGCGGGCCGGAAAGGTGGTCCAGCTCTTCCACCGGGGCCGGGGCGACGCCGTCCGCTGCGCCCGCTGCGGAGGGCACGATCTGCGCCTGTTTTACCGCTGAAAACAAAAACCGCGTGTGCCGCTGGATCTGCGGCACACGCGGTTTTTCTGTTGTTCGCCCAAGGGCATCAGACAGCTTCGCTTTCCGCTCCGCCCTTTTTCCCAAAAATCAGCGCCAGGATATCGATCACGCTTTCCACCAGCAGGGTCACGCCGGTAAACATCCACAGAACCGCCGTGGAAGAGAAGGGACTTTGAAGAATGATCGCCGCGCAGACAATGGAGACCGCAGCGCTGATTGCCGCCCAGAACCACTTTTTGTTTTTCTGGCGGAGCTTGTCCACCGCCAGCTGAATCTTGCCCATGCCGGTCACCAGAAGGACGACGCCGTAAAGAATGGTGAGTACCGGGAAGGTAAGGATGAACCAATCCGTCCTCAGAACACAGAACCCGCCGCCCAGCAGCGAAAGAAGCCCCTTGGCCAGCTGCTGCCCGACCGCCGCCTCCTGCGCGTTGGTGCGGAAATACCGGATGATATCGCCCAGGCCCAAAATCAGCAGCACAACACCCGCCACGGCAATGATCCCGGAGGTGAATCTCACCGGGTCGATCATCAGCAGAATGCCCACGATCAGCTCAAACAGGCAAAGGAGGATGCCATTGGCGCGTACTTTCCATTTTTTCATAGAATATCTTCTCCTGCAAAACAGTTTTTATGCCGCCCCCGTCTTCTTGACACAGACGCTTCATAATGCTATTATTTTAGTGTAACAACTGTTGCATTTGCAACAGTCAGTTGTATTAATTCTGATGCAAGCGATACGATCCGCGCTTTTTCGTTGCGTTTTTGAACAAATTTTCAGGAGTTTTGCGCCATGCCAAAGGAAAACCAGCGAGTTGCCCTGTCCAAACGACTTCTGAAAGATGCTCTCATGCAGCTTCTGAGCAAAAAGCACATCAACGATATCAGCGTCAGCGAGTTGTGCCGGACCGCCCAGATCAACCGGACCACCTTTTACCGGCATTATCAGACGCCGCATGATGTGCTGATGGATTTGGAAATGGATTTCGTCCAAAGCTTTCACAGCACCCCGGTCACCTCCATGGATCCCGATGGCATGCGGCAGTATGCCATCCGCATGTGCTGCTTTCTGTACGACAACAGGGAGATCGTAAAGCTGTTCATTGTCAACAACATGGACCAGGACTTTATGAGCGTCTTTCAAAATATGTCCGACAGCTTTTTGCGCACCCGCATGCTAAAGTACAAAGGCCGCCCGGCCGATGCGGACACCATCCGTCTTGTCAGCACCTTCTTTGCCGCCGGCAGCTATTCTCTGATCCGCCAGTGGCTCATGGAGGAGCTCCCCAAATCCCCCCTTGAAATCGCCGACCTGATCCTCGGCTCCTTCAACCGGGACATTACCATCCCCTGAGCCGCCCTGGCCGCCCGCTCAAATATATAAGAACCGCCCCGGATGTTTCCGGGGCGGTTCTGCCTGTCAAAAAAGCCCGCAAGCGGGCTTTTTTAAGCTAAATTGAATCTGCTCGGCCGATATGAATGCAGCCGGCATAATCTTTGGGGCCCAGGCTTCGCTGCGATATACCCGCTTCTTTGACAGTCTCAACCGGGATCCCGCCTGCGTTTTTTTCAAGCTTGATCCCATTCAGCCTTTTGCCTGCGCTCCGGGTGACCCGGTTTTTCCCAGCCGCCGGTACAGCGTGAAATACATGGTGGTAAAGCAGGCCAGCCCGCCGATGACGTTGGAGATGGGCTCAGCCCAGAACACCCCGTCAATGCCCAGGCCCAGCCGGGGCAGGAAAATGGTCAGAGGCGTCACAATGATGGCCTTGCGCAAAAGGGAGAAGAAAATGGCCCTCTTGGGGCAGCGCAGGGCAGTGAAGGCCGTCTGCCCCACAAACTGAAAGGCCATGAAGCAGAAGCCGAAGAAATAAATGCTCAAAGCGTGGGCCCCGGCCTCCAAAAGCGCCGCATCATCGGTAAACATGGCCACCAGCGTCCGGGGCACAGCCAGCACCAGCGCCCAGGCCGCCAGGGTATACAGAAGCCCGGCTGCCGCCGTGAAGCGGATGCCCTGCTTCACCCGGTCATACTCTCCGGCACCGTAGTTGAAGCCCAGCACGGGATTGGCCCCGTTGGAAAGGCTCTGCACCGGCAGGGAGAGGATCTCCCGCACGGAGTTGGCCACCGTCATGATCCCCACATACAAATCGCCGCCCCAGGCCTTCAGCGTCATGTTGCACACTACCTGTACCAGGCAGTTGGTGCCCTGCACCATAAAGCCCGCCAGGCCCAGCCCGCAGATATCCCCGGCCAGGGCGCCGTCAAAGCGCAGATATTTCTTCCGGATGCGGTACCGCGTCTTTTTCCCTAAAAAGAAAGCCAGCACCCAGCCCGCCGACACTGCCTGGCTCAAAACCGTGGCCCAGGCCGCCCCGGGCACGCCCATGTTCAGGCCGAAAATGAACAGCGGGTCCAGCACCAGATTCAGCCCCGCCCCGATGAGGGTGGTGGCCATGCCGATCCGGGGAAAGCCCTGGGCATTGATGAAGCCGTTGAGCCCGGCGGTGAGCATGGAAAAGACCGTGCCCAGAAGATAAATCCGCAGATAGGCGTCTGCATATGCATAGGATGCGTCGCTGGCGCCAAACAGATACAGAATGGGCTGCCGGAACCTGTAGCAGAGGCCGAACAGCAGAACCGAGGTCCCCGTCAGCAGCAGGGCCGTCTGTCCCAGCAGCCTTTCCGCCCGTTTTTCGTCCCGGGCGCCCCGGGCGATGGCAAAAAGGGCCGCGCCGCCGGTTCCGAAAAGGTTGGTGAAGGCGGCGATCAGGGTCGTCAGCGGAAAGGCCAGGCCGATGCCCGTAAGGGCCAGGCTTCCGGCCCCGGGCAGATGGCCGATGTAGACCCGGTCCACCACATTGTATAAAAGCTGGGCCAGCTGGGCCAGCATTAGGGGCATGGCCTGGGCCAGGATATGCCCCTTCACGCTGCCCCTGGAAAAGTCATTGTTCATCACACGTCACGAAAAACGCACGAGGCAGCGCCTGCGTGCGTTTTGTTCTTTCACTTGTTTTCGTCCAGGATCGCCTGCAGATCGGCGGGGGTGAAGATATGCCGGGCGCCGCAGAAATCGCAGCCCACCTCGATATCCTTTCCTTCGGCGATCATCTCCGTCAGGTCTGAGCGCTCGATGACCTCCAGCGCTTCCCGCACCCGCTCCCGGCTGCAGCCGCAGCGGTATTCCACCGGGCTTTGGCCCAGGATCTGATAATCCAGGCCCTTGAGCACCTGGGCAAAGACCTCCTCTGCCCCATCCTCATCCAGGATGGTGGTGAGCTGATCCATGAAGAAAATGTTATCCTCCAGAAGCCCGATCAGCGCCTCGTCCGCGCCGGGCATAAGCTGCACCACAAAGCCGCCGGCCGCCTTGATGGAGGTGTCGGTGTCCACCAGCACCCCCAGGCCGCAGGCCGAAGGCACCTGCTCGCTTTCCAGCAGATAGCTGGTAAAGTCCTCGGCGATCTCGCCGGTGATGAGCTCCGTGGAGCCGATATAGGGCTCTTTCATGCCCAGATCCCGGCTCACGGTGAGCATACCCTCCCGGCCCACGGCGCCGCCCACATCCAGCTTGCCGTCCGGACGCAGGGGCAGGTCGACCCCGGGATTGTCAATGTAGCCGCGCACATTGCCCTCATGATCCGAAACCGCAATGAGCATACCCGCCGGGCCGCCGCCCTGGATGCGCACGGTGAGACTGTTTTTCTCGCCCTTGAGCATATTGCCCAGCAGGGAGGTGGCGCAGAGGGTGCGTCCCAGGGCCGCGGAGGCCGTGGGGGTGCAGCCGTGGATCTCCCGGGCTTTCTGCACCATATCCCGGGCGGTGATGACCGCCATCTTCACCAAGCCATCGCCGGCGATGGCACGAAGGATCTTATCCATAATTATCTCCTTGCGGCGGAGATTCCGCCTTTGTTGTCATTTCCGATGATTATAGCATAAAATCCCGCCGTATGCTATATTTATTCCTCGCTCATATACTCATAATAATCCGCCTCGGACGCAAAGAGCATGTATTTATCCTCCACCATGCCGCAGAAACCCAATGCCGTGTAGAATCCCTTCATGACAAATCCTCCTGTCCGGCCAAAGCCTTTCCTGATCTGTCTGTATTCTAGCATGCTTCCTGTCCCATAAAACGGACAGTCGCATCCGCCCGGACTTTGCCGCATTCTGCCGGCTTCTTTGACAGTCTCAAAAGGCGGGAGCTTTCGCTCCCGCCCTTGTTCATTTCTTCTTTTTTGGCCGGGGCGCCGGAAGTTCCTCCTGCATGGCCGCAAAAAGCGCCGTAAGAAAATCCCGGTCGTCCACATTCTCCACCAGAAGCATCTCCTTCGCCCCCTCATAGGGCGGCTCCCGGGGCGCCTCCGGCAGAAGAGCCATGGCCGACGGCACCGGCTTGACCAGCAGCCGGTCATCGCAGATGTACGCCGCGATCTTGCCCCGGTGATAAAGGATATACTCCCCCATCATGGCCCGGTATGTGATGCCCTCCAGCCCGGACAGCTGCTCCAGAATATAACGCAAATATTCGCCGGATGATGCCATAATCGCCGCCTCCCTCCCGGATGGCCTCAGCATAACACAGCGCCGGCCTCACCGCAAGCAAAAGACCGTTCCTCAGGAACGGTCTTTCACTTTTACATTTGCATGGCGGCCTTGCGCCGCTTCAGCCAGGGGATGCCGTAGCTGATAAACTCCGCCAGCAGGCACACCGGCACCGCCGCCGCGGCGTCCAGCACGGAGTGCTGCTTGATAAAGGCGGTGGAAAGACAGATCAGGATCACCGCGATCACCACAAAGACCTTCCAGGCCCGACCCCGGCTGCGGTCCCGCATCCACACGGACACAAGCCCCAGCGAATAGGCCACATGCAGCGAGGGGCAGACGTTGGTGCTGGTGTCAAAGGAATACAGAAGCCCCACGCACCGGGTAAAGATATTGTCCCGGGCAAAGCTCTCCGGCCGCAGGTCCTGGCGGCTGGGCCAGAGAATGTAGATGGCCATGGCCACCACCTGAGTGACGATGATGTAGGTCATGAGCTTTTTGAAGCTCTCCGGATCGTACAGCGCAAAATACAGCAGCGAGCCCGCCACCAGCAGATACCAGAACACATAGGGAATGATAAAGACCTCGCAGAAGGGGATCATATCATCCAGCGCGCAGTGCATGGGATGGCAGCTTTCCGCCGGGATCAGATTTTCCGTGAGAAAATACAGGGCAAAATAGCCCACCCAGCCCAGCAGATACAGCAGATGGGAATACTGGGGCTCCCGCAGCCTCCGCAGCCGGAACTGCCGGTAATCAACCACCGGTTTCTTCACGATCGGCTTCCTCCTTGGGGATGTTGGACGGATAGTATTTTTTCGGGATGTTCCGATAGGGCACCACCGTATGCTCCGGCAGAGCGCAGGCGATATCGGTGATCTGCTCCATGAGGTATTCGCAGATGCGCCGGCGTTCCTGCTTTATCGGCGCCTGCACATCAAAGCGGATGGGCTTGCCCAGAACCATTTTTTTCAGATCCGGCGCAATGTACAGGGGCACAAAGCTCAGCGCCTTGCCGGTTTTGTTGTAATAGAGCTTGGCAATGTCGATAAATTTATCTTGGAAATCGCAGAGAATGTGGTTATACGGCACGTCATGCTCCGGAAAAACCACCACGCTGGCGCCCTCCGACAGCTTGTTCCGGGTGTCCCGGAAGGTATGCAGCAGCCGGGCGTCGTGGTAGACCGGGATGGTCTGTGCATGGTTGAAGATCAGCACGGAAAAGGGTGTGATCACATAGGACAGGATCTTATAGAACCAGCGGCTGCGCCGGGGTTTCCGGGACCAGAAGTCCTCAAAGGCATAGCCCGGCACCTCTTTCCAGTGCATCATCTGCCCGGCGCACCAGGTATAGCGCTGGCCGGGATAATACAGCTCACAGGCGATGGGGCCGTTCATCTGGCAATGGTTCGCCACCACCAGGACCGGCTCATCGGGCAGATTTTCCGCTCCCTCCACCCTCATTTTGGGATAAAACAGCCACACCAGCCATTTTACGACCTTATAGGCCAGCATCCCCAGTTTCGCCATGGCACCGCCGCTCCTTTTCTTAATTCTGTTCTGGTATTTTAGCGAAGGAACATCAACTATAAATCAACTTCCCGGCAAAAAGCCGCCGGGCAGGATCGCTTTGATCCTGCCCAACAAATCCTGCCTGGCAAGGGCTGCACAGTCTTGCAATTTCCCCCTGAATGCGATATCCTGTTTTTATTAAACATCGCCCAAGGAGGCACGTCATGTCCGTTGCCGAACAACTCTACAACGAAGCTGTCACGCTCTATAACGCCAAAGACTTCTCCAAAGCCCTGGTGATGTTCTCCGGCGCCGCCGAACTGGGCCACGCCCACGCTCAGAACTATCTGGGCTATATGTATGAAAGCGCAGAGGGTACGCCCCAGGATCTGGCCAAAGCCTGCTTCTGGTATGAAAAGGCCGCGGACAACGGCCTGGCCATTGCCATGTGCAACCTGGGTTATATGTACGAACACGGCCGGGGCGTGCCCAAGGACGACGCCAAGGCCGTGCACTGGTACCGCAAATCCGCCGACGCCGGCAGTTCCCGGGGCCTGTACTGTCTGGGCGTCTGCTATGAGGCAGGCCAGGGCGTTGGGGCGGATCCGAAAATGGCAGCGGAGCTTTATCGTAAATCCGCTGACATGGGCTACAAATTCGCCATGACCAACCTGGGCTACTGCTACGACAACGGCCGTGGCGTGGAAAAAGACTACGGCCAGGCCGTGTACTGGTACCAGAAGGCCGCCGACCTGGATCACCCCCGGGCGATGCACAACCTGGGCTGCTGCTATGAATTTGGCACCGGCGTGGCCACGGATCTGAAAAAGGCTACGGAGCTTTACCGCCGGGCGGCGGAGCTGGATTATGCCGATTCCATGTGCAATCTGGCTTACTGCTACGAAGCCGGCCGGGGCGTGGAAAAAGACTACGGGCTGGCGGTGTACTGGTATCAGAAAGCTGCCGACAAGGGCCATGCCCGCGCCACCGGCAACCTGGGCAGCCTGTATCTCAACGGCCGGGGCGTACAGAAGGATCCGACCCGGGCCGTGGAACTGTTCCACAAGGCCTCCATGCAAAACAACACCGCCGCCACCTGCAACCTGGGCTACTGCTACGAGCACGGCGAAGGCGTTGCCAAAGACCTTCAAAAGGCCCTGGAGTTCTACCAAAAGGCATCTGCGCTGAACAACGCCACCGCCACCTGCAATCTGGGCCTTTTCTATGAATTCGGCACCGGCGTGGCCAAGGACGAGAAAAAAGCCCTGGAGCTTTATGAAAAAGCGGCAAAGCTTGGCAGCGACCGGGCCAAGCAGAAGCTGAGCACCCTGCGGGAAAAGCTGGGCCTGTCCGGCACGCCCAAAGCCCCCGCCGCCGAATCCCCCAAGGCCCAAACGCCTCCAGCCCCGGCCCAGCCCCAGAACAGCGCGTTGGAGGAGCTTCAAGGGCTCATCGGTCTGGCCGATGTCAAACGGGATGTAAAACAGACCATCGACCATGCCCGGGTGCAGAAGCTCCGGGAACAGATGGGCATGAAGCAGATCCCCACCTCCCGGCATCTTGTCTTCACCGGCAACCCCGGCACCGGCAAGACCACCGTGGCCCGGATCCTGGCCAGTCTCTATAAGGAGATCGGCGTTTTGTCCAAGGGTCATCTGGTGGAAGTGGACCGGGCCGATCTGGTGGCCTCCTTCATCGGCCAGACCGCCCCCAAAACCCTGGAAAAGATCAAGGAAGCCTACGGCGGCGTGCTGTTCATCGACGAAGCCTACACTCTGGCCGGCAAGGGCGAGAAGGATTACGGCCAGGAAGCCATCGACACGCTCCTGAAAGAGATGGAGGATCACCGGGACGACCTGATGGTCATCGTGGCAGGCTATGACGAGCCCATGAAAAAATTCATCCGCAGCAACCCCGGCCTGGAATCCCGTTTCAACACCTATCTCCATTTCCCGGACTACAGCAAGGACGAACTGATCCAGATTTTCCAGGGCCTTTGCAGCAAATACGGCCTTGTCCTGTCTGGGGAGGCCCTCAGCGCCGCGGAGGAATACATCGAGCAGCTGGAAGCGGCAAAAGGCGATAACTTCGGCAACGCCCGGGATGTGCGCAACTTCTTCGAAACCATCCTCAAGCGTCAGGCCACCCGCATCGCCGCGGAAGGCAACATCACCGAAGCCAGCATCAAAACCATCGTCGGCAAAGATATTCTTCCCTTCGCCCACGAGGAAAAAAGCGCCGGCATTTCCCCCTGGGAAGAGCTGGACGCCCTCATCGGTCTGGACAGCGTAAAACAGGATGTGCAGAACACGGTGGGCCTTGTGAAAATGCAGAAGCTGCGCAAAGACCGGGGCCTGCAGACCATCGCCACCTCCCGCCACATGGTTTTTACCGGCAATCCCGGCACCGGCAAAACCACCGTGGCCCGGATCCTGGGCCGGCTGTATAAGGAAGCCGGTATTCTGCCCCGGGGCCACCTGGTGGAAGTGAGCCGGGCGGATCTGGTGGGCGCCTATGTCGGCCAGACCGCACCCAAAACCCTGGAAAAGATCAAGGACGCCTACGGCGGCGTTCTGTTTATCGACGAGGCCTACACCCTTTCCGGCAAAGACGGCAAGGATTTCGGCCAGGAGGCCATTGACACCCTTTTGAAAGAGATGGAAGACCACCGGGACAACCTGGTGGTCATCGTGGCCGGTTATACCGGCCCCATGAAGAGCTTCATCGCCTCCAACCCCGGCCTGCAGTCCCGCTTCACCAAGTACATCGATTTCCCGGATTACGCCCCGGAAGATCTCATGCGCATCTTCCACGGCCTTTGCCAAAAATACGGCTTTGAACTGACCCGGGAAGCTATGCTCGCCGTGGCGGAATACATCCGCCAGATGCACGCCAACCGGGATGAAAACTTCGGCAACGCCCGGGATGTCCGTAATTTCTTTGAAAAAGTCATGGAGCGCCAGGCCGTCCGGGCGAGCCGTCTGCCCAACATCAGCGAAAAAGATATGCTCACCATCACCGCGGAAGACGTGCTCCCCTACCGCCCCAAAGATCCCAAAGCGAAGAAAACAAACAAAATCGGCTTCTGACCGACCAAGACTGCCGGCCAACCAGCCGTCTTCTCCTGTTGCAGAAAAGACCCCGGAGACCACTTGGGCCTCCGGGGTCTCCGCTTGTCAAAAAAGCCCGCAAGCGGGCTTTTTTCAAGCTGGATTTGATCTGCCCGGGCTTCGCTGCAATATGCCCACTTCTTTCTCACCGCCGGTGGTCATAGCCGCCGTACTGACGGGCCAGGCTGAAGATCACACCCACCGGCACATAACAGATCGCAAAAATCGCCGCAAGAACAATACCCATGATAAAACCTCCGCTTTCTTTTTGTAAGCCAAGGATATCAGAGGCTCTGTCCCATAAAACGGACTTTACCTTCTCTTTTTTCCGCCTTTGGCCCAAAGGCATGCGGCCGGCCCCAAAAACCGCCCCGGCACGCAAAAAGGGCCAGTCCTTCGACTGGCCCAACGAATTCAGTATACCCAAAGCCGCCGCGCCCTGTCAATACTTTCAGCCGCCGGGGGCCTATTTTCTGTTCTTTCTCCAAGTTCCGGTTGCGATATTTATGCACCTTCCCGTCTTGTCACCGGGGCGGATCTATGGTACTTTATAGCCAGAAAGGATGATTCCGATGTACTAAACAAAAACCCTGAGACTCAAGGATAAATGAGTCATCGGACAAAAGGCTTTCGGGCAGGACGGCTTCTGACAATCGTTTCCGGCATGAGACGGACGTGAAAATGAAGAAGATATCCTCAGAAGCGCAGCGATCGGAAAGCCCCGTCCAATCCGCAGAAAGAGAGGTAACCAAGGATGTTAGATAATAAGAAAGAACAGGAATGACCCTTGACGGGAGCCGTTGAAAGACGCCGAAGTCAAGGGTCATTTCTTTTTTACAGCCAGGAAGATCGCCCCCCAACAAAGAACCCGCCATCCGGCGGGCCCAACATCTTAAGTATAGCGCAGACCCGCGGCCCTGTCAACACTTTTGGGCAATTTAACTCACCTTCTGTTCTTTGACCAAGTCTGCATTGTTCGCTTTATACAATTTCCCATCTTGTCACAGGGCTAAATGTATGCTACATTAAAGACACAGAAAGGGTGATACCAATGTACGAGGTAAGCCTGAGACTCAAGGATAAATGAGTCGTTCACCGGCCGCCTTCGCGCCGGAGGAGAAATATTCCGGACCAAAAGAGCTTCTCGCTTGGAGAAAATAATGTGGACGTATTGGGTGTCGGAAGGGATTTCATACCGTGCGGAGGAAGAGACGGAATCGGAAGAAAGAGAGGTAACCAAGGATGTTAGATACCAAGAAAGAACAGGAATGACCCTTGACAGGCGCTGCCGCACGGCACCGAAGTCAAGGGTCATTTCTTTTTTCCGCTCCCTGGGGAGCGCTTTTTTTATGCCCGGCCGCCGGCCCGCTCCGCAGCCGCCAGGCTCATCATAAATATTCACTTTTTCCGGATATTTTTCACTCCTGTTCTCTCCGCCCCGCCCCGGACCGAATTTTATTGACCGCGGCAAAAAATCAACTTATAATAAAAAAGTTAAAAGAAATGATTTCCCATCAAAACGAACAGGAGAATCGCCATGAAAACTGTGCAGGACATCATGAACCTGATCCGCGAAAACGGCATTCAGATGGTAGACTTCAAGATGGTGGACATCAACGGCCAGTACCGCCATGTCACCATCCCCGCCAAGAACTTTTCCGAAGAGACCATGAAAAACGGCATCGGCTTCGACGCCTCCAACTACGGCTACGCCGTGGTGGAAAAGAGCGACATGGTCTTTATCCCCGACCCCGACACCGCCGTCATCGATCCCTTCTGCGAAATCCCCACCCTGTCCATGACCGGCGACGCCATGATCATCGATAACCCCGACAACCGTCCTCTGGCCCAGTATCCCCGGAATATCGTGAAAGCCGCCGTGCAGTATATGAAGGACTGCGGCATTGCCGACACCATGAAGATCCTGCCCGAATTTGAGTTCTACCTGTTTGACCAGGTGGGCTGGGAAGTGCAGCCCTACGCCATCGGCATGAGCCTGGATGCCACCCAGGCCCACTGGAACAGCGCCGTGGAAGGCCTGGGCAACATCGTACCCAAGCAGAAGAACTACCACATCGCCAAGCCCTTTGACACCTCCTACGAGGCCCGCAGCGAGATGTGCCTGCACATGGAAAACATGGGCATCGCCATCAACTACCACCACCCCGAGGTCAGCGCCTCCGGCCAGTTTGAGATCGAGCCCCAGCTTGG
>CAZSAX010000052.1:0-12448 GCA_964605075.1 uncultured Oscillospiraceae bacterium | reverse complement strand
ATTCGCCCATGAACTGGCAGGAGGCAGCCCAGGTCTTGGTGCCGGGCCAGATGGGGTAGTCCTTGCGCAGGCAGTCGTAAATGTCCGCGCCGGAGGCCCACTTGTCATAGTCGAAGTTGGCCTGAATGATCAGCCAGCCGTCCCGGGTGTTGTCGTAGGTGTAAACGCGGGGGTCAACGCCCATCTCCTCGGCGATCTCCAGCATGTGGTCCATGGTGGGGCCGGATTCGTGGACATACAGGCGCACGATCTCGGGGAAGGCGCGGCCGCCGCCGCGGGTGATGAATTCATCCACCACTTCGCCCAGGTCGTAGGGGCCGAAGCCGGCCTGCTCCACCTGCACCTTGGAGTTCCAGCAGCCGAAGTCCTCGCCGTACCAGCTGTGGGTGTCCTTGGTTTTCTTTTCGATGCCGATGACCTTGGCGCCTTTTTCCGCCGCGGCCAGGAAGGCCTGGGCGCCGGAGTGACCGATGCCGACAACGGCAACGTCACAGTCCATGGTCTTGGTGATGAGGGGGCTCGCGGGTTTCTCGCCCAGCCAGTTGCCGGGACCGGCATAGCCAAAAACGCGCTCCTCGGTGCTGTTGGCAACGGTGATCTCGCCGCTGCTCTCGCCGCTGGAACGGTTGTTGGTGGTGGTCTCCTGGGTCTGGCTGGCGGAGGTGGCAGCGTCCGCTGCGAAGGCATTCACGCCCAGCATGCTCAGCGCCGCCGCGCCCACGCCAAAGGCGCCGGCGCCTTTGAGGAAGTCTCGTCTGGAAATCGACTTGTGTTCCATGGTTGCTCCTTTCCTATGTAAAAAACTCTTTCCGATTTCTTGAACTTGTTTGGTTTCAGCTCAGCGCAAGGTCCAGAAGAATATCCTCCCGGCATTCTTCGGGGGTGAAGGGGATGTATTCATCCGGCAGGATGCCCGTGTCCTGCATACCCCGGCCCTCCAGCGCTTCGGCGGTCACGGCGCTGGGGTAGTGAAGAATGAAATTGTCGTTGAGCCGCAGGGCATGGTCGCCGCAGTAGTCCAGTGTGCCCAGGGTGGGGCGGCCGATCAGCCGCGCGCCGGCCCGCCGGGCGGCCAGAACGAAGCTCTCGCCGGCGTCCCGGCACCAGGTATCGGTGAGGACGATGACCTCCGTCGGGGCCTTGCCCGGCACGGGGAGGGCTTCGCCTTCGTCGATCTCCCGCAGCAGGCCCTTGCCGGCTTTTTCATGGAGTTCGGCAATGTAGCTCTGCGCACCGGGGCGTCCTTCCAGTGCGGCAGCCCGCAGGGCACAGTTGAGGGGGGTGTAGTTGATGTGGATGTCGGTGGGGCCGAGAAGCGTCGCGGTGTCGCTGTCCGAAGGCGTGAGCCAGGGGAGCAGGGGAAGGATGTCCTCTTCCGACGGGCCGCCGCCCCGGCGCAGATCCCAGACGATGCGCCGGCAGGTCCGCAGCGCGTCCTCCTGATCCTGCAGCATGGCCGCGGCGGCGCCGCTGCCATCGAAAAGGCCGGGGGTGATGATGGCGATGCCGTCCTCCATGCGCAGGCTGGGCTCGCGGCTTTCGGCTTTTTTCGGGTACTGGATCAGCTCCAGCGTCTCACCGGAGGCCAGGGTGATGGTCTGCGCCATTTTCAGCAGACCGCTCCAGTCCTCCCGCTCCGGGTCGTCGGAGAAGAAAAAGTTCTTCTGGATGAGGGCGCGGTGATGGGAGGGGCTTCCGCCGTTGATGGCGGTGATGACATCCCCCGGTTTCAGCCGGCTGTCTTCCAGCACTTCGGTAACAACAAGGCTGTCCTCAAAGCGGCGGCAGCGGAAGCCCGGCTGGTGGGGCTCGTAATCCTCCCCGGGCAGCAGCTCCAGACGCAGGTGCCGGTCGCCGATGCAGGCCAGCATCTGGCTCACATAGCGCAGAAACAGAACATTGTCCAGCCGCTTTTCCTTGGCGGCCTGGCCAATGGCCTGGGTATAGTAGCGGGGGGCGAAACGTTCTTCACAGAGATCCTTGCCGGCGTAGTCCCGGCGGAGGATCTCCACGATCTGAGCATAGATTTTGTGTAAATTCTTTTCCATGATAATGATTATATAGTATTATGCAAGTGGGTGCAATCAAATTGTTAGTTATTTTACAAATAATTTTGCAGACCGGGGCGGAAAACATTGAGTTTTTGCCTTCTGTATGGTATAAATAGGTCAAGAGAATGCAAGCAGGGAGCCGTGTGCCAATGTCAAGGGAAAACAAAAAAACCATTCTGCTGCCCGTCACCCTTTGTCTGGTGGCGATTGTGATGTCGTTTTTGATCGTGGGCGTGTATATGCTCACCAAGGACAGCATCGAGGCCCAGGCCGTTGCGGCCCGGGAGTCCGCCCGGCGGAGCGTTCTGCCCCAGGCGGTGACCATGACCGAGCTGCCGCTGGAAGAAGGCGCGGCCGTGGATTACTGCTACGAAGGCTTTGACGCTGCGGGCCAGAGCGTTGGCTATGTCAGCCAGATCACGGTGACCGGCTTCGGCGGGCCCATCGAGGTCACGGTCGGCATGGACCGGAGCGGTGTTATCACTGCGGTGAATGTGGGCGGCTCGGACTTCTCCGAGACCTCCGGGCTTGGTTCCAAAACCAAGGAGCCGGAATTTACCGACCAGTTCATTGGCCAAAGCGGCATGCTGATCCTGAAACAGAACATTGACAGCGTTACCGGCGCGTCCGTCAGCTCCGGGGCGGTGGTATCCGGCGTGAACCAGGCGCTGGTGTATATGTCCGCGCTGCTGCCGGCCTCGGCAGACAGCAGCCCTGTGGAGGAGATCCCCCTCACGGCGGAAGAGATCGAAGCGCTTCTGCCCGGGGCTCAGAACCTGAGCTTCATGGGCGGCGGCAAGGATATTGACGGCTGGTGGCAGGCGGACAATGGCCGCATCGTCCAGGCCACAGGCTTCGGCCTGGGACCCATCGTGGTGCGTGTGGGTATGAACAACGACGGCTATTGTGTGGGCATTGCCATCGGGGACGAGAGTTTCATGGAATCCGAGGGCTACGGCGCCAAGGTTCAGGAGCCCTCCTTCTGGCAGGCGTTTCTGGGCAAGAAAGGCGCTCAGACCTTTGGCGAGGGCGGTATTGACGCCGTGTCCGGCGCCAGCACCAGTTCCAAGGCGGCGCTGGCGGCGATCAACGCCTGCCTGACCTTTGACCCCGCGGCAGTGGAAGCGACCACCGCAGCGGCCAGCGCTGAGCCCAGCGGCGAGATCAGCCCGGCCGAAGCCATAGCCTCGGCGGAGCCGGCCGGAATGCCGGCGGCCTCGGCGGAGGCGATACCGGCGGCAAGTCCGACGCCTGTGCCGGATGCGGCCACGGCCGCCAGTACGGCGGCAGAGCCGACCGCCACCCCCGCGCCTACGCCGACGCCTGCTCCGGTGGTGGATGCGGCTACTGCGGCCAGCGTGACGGAAGCGGCGGCAACGCCCGCGCCCACACCGGTGCCGACCCCGGCGCCGACGCCGGACGCGGTGACGGAAGCCAGCGTGGTGGAAGAGGTCACGCCCAGTCCCACGCCCACGCCGGATGCCCAGAGCGGCGCGACCCTGGGAGGCTGACGGCATGAAGATCGGTTGGGGTGAGTTTTTGGTTATTCTGGTCATCGCCATTCTGGTGGTGGGCCCGGATAAAATGCCGAAGCTGGCCCAGTCTTTGGGAAAGGCTGTCCGCTCGGTGAAAAAATATGTGAATGAGACCGCCAAGGAGCTGGAATCCATTGAGGAGCTCAAAGGCGTGAAGGAAGATATCCAGAGCATCCAGAAGGATGTGACCGCCATGGGCAAGGATCTGGAAAAGAGCGTTTCCGAGATCGGGGCCGAGACGGTGGATTTTGCCGACAAGAAAGAAGAGGCCGCCCCGGCAAAGCCGGAGCATGAGGCACCGGAGGGCGAAACGCCGGAGAGCGCAGAGCCCCTGCCGGAAGCGCCGGAAGCGGAATCGACCGAAGAAAAAACAACGGAATCTGACAATACACAAAAGGAGACAATCACATGAAAGTTGGTATTTGGGAACTTCTTATCGTTCTGGCCATTGCACTGCTGATCTTTGGACCCAAGGCCCTGCCCAAGCTGGGCGAAAGTCTGGGCAAGACCATCGGCAACTTCAAAAAAGGCCTGAATGAGGACGAAAACGCTACCGAAAGCGCCAAGGCGCCGGCGGAGAGCGAAGGCAAGGAGGAGTAAAAAACCCCATGCCAACGGAGACAAAGCCGAACGCTAAAACCATGACCGTGGCCGGCCATCTGGCAGAGCTGCGGAAGCGGCTTTTCATCATCGTGGGCGCTTTGCTGGGATTTTCGGTGCTGGCCTTCCTGTTCGTGGAAAGCTTTGTGTCGTTGATGCTGGGCCTGAGCGAGGGCTTTTCCTTCGTGTATCTGGCGCCGGCGGAACTGGTGACGGCTTATCTGAAATTCTCGGTGATCCTTGGGCTGATATTTTCCTCCCCCATCATCCTGTGGCAGATCTGGGCTTTTGTCAGCCCGGGGCTGGAGGGCGCGGAAAAGCGCTCGGTGAAAACGGCCATCGTGGCTGGCTTTGTGTTCTTTTTGATCGGAGCTCTGTTCTGCTATTTCATCGTGCTGCCCATGACGCTGCAGTTTTTCTACAGCTTCAACGGCTCCACCGAGATCTCGGCCAGCATCTCGTTCAACAACTACATGAACTTCGTTCTGAGCATGCTGGTGGTCTTTGGGCTGGTGTTTGAAATGCCGGTCCTCAGCTTCATGCTGGCCCGTCTGGGGATCCTGAAGGGTGAGTGGCTGCGCAAGGGACGGAAATACGCCGTTTTGCTGGTGTTCATCATTGCGGCCATCATTACACCGCCGGATGTGGTGTCCCAGGTGATGACGGCACTGCCGATGCTGCTGTTGTATGAACTGAGCATCTATGTGGCCCTGGCGGCCGGAAAGCTCCACAAAAATGACGAAGCCGCGCTGACAACGGAAGAATAAAAAACGACAGTCCCAAAGACTGTCGTTTTCTTGTTTTACACATGACGGGCAATGTATTCCGGCACGTCCTCCGGTGTGATGCCCAGAACAAAGGCGAATTCATCGTGCAGGAGCTTTTTGGCCTGCTTGAGGCTGCGCTCATCGGCGATATGGAAGTGCTTTTTCTGGCCGCGCAGCTCTTCGCTGTGGAGGTACAGCATGGACACCAGTTTCAGCAGCGCCTGCCGGTCGCCGCTTTTGATGACCTCGGCGCAGTAGTTGCGGCGGTGGCTGTCGTCCTCGATCCAGATGGTCTCATCCTGGGCGGCGGATTCCAGAAGCTGGCGAAGCTCTTCCCGGGTCAGTACGGCGCGCATCTGGGACAGAAGGGCGGGCTTGTCTGCGGGGACGTAAATGACGGACTTTTCGTCGAAGATGGGGCAGAGAACAAAGTATTCCTGCTCCTCCCGGCCGAATTTTTTGGTGCACATCTCCCGGATGCGGCACACGCCCTGCACACCGTAAACAACGGCATCGCCCACAGAAAACATAACGATGACCCTCCCCTGAAAAAGAAAACGGCGCCTGCAGCCGACTTGCATTCCGTCCGGCAACCGCACCTTGTAGTTCCATTATAGCAGGTTTTTTCCTGGAATGTAAGAAGTTTTTTTATAAAAAAATACTGTTTTTTGCATGGACGTTTCTCCTCTGCAGAGGCGGGGACGGCCTTTGGAGGAGCAGAAAGAAACCGGCCGGAGATATCTCCGGCCGGTGAGACTGTCAAAGAAGCAGGGATAGCGCAGCGAAGCCCGGGCAGGGCGAGCCGCCCGGCGGGGCCGGGCGTAAATCCGCGGGGCCTTGGGCCCCAAGGATTATGCCGGCCGAATTCACTTCGGCCGAGCAGATCAAAATAAGCTTGAAAAAAGCCCGCAGGCGGGCTTTTGACAAGCTGACCGGCCGGAGATATCTCCGGCCGGTCTTTTGAACAGAAGATTCAGTTGGCGGCGATCCAGACGTCGTAGGTCATGGGGAAGACCACGCCCGCAGGAGCCTGATCCACGTCGCCGCTGCCGGTGAAGTTCTGGATGCTTTCATCGGTGGGAGCGGCGGCAACTTCCAGAGCGGCGGTGAGGTTGGCCTCGTTGCCCTGCCAGAAGCTGTCCTGCATCAGCGTCTCATAGAGGTAAGTCTTGTACTCGTCGAAGCGGGGATAATCGCCCTCGCCGGCGGCGCCGGCGGAGAAGTCTTCATAGGGAGTGGCGTTATAGGTGAAAGCGAAAACACCGAAGACGGTACCGTCCAGCATGCCGGTGTAGTCCTCTTCCTTGGCGGCGTCCAGCTCGCTGGAGACCATGTCGGCAATGTCGGCAATCTGATCATCGATCAGACCCTTGAGGTAAGCGATCCAGGCATCCCAATCGCCGCCGGCGGCAGCGTCCGCGGTGCCGGCGCCTTCATGCAGGGCCTTGGCGGCGGCGATGATGGCGTCGTCCACGAAGTCGGAGCCTTCCATGATCCAGGCGCCGTCCGTGATCACGCAGTCGATCTGCTTGGAGGTGTCGGGGATGAAGATGGTGGCGGTGCCGTCACCGAAGGCCAGCTCCACGCTGGTGAACTCCAGGATCATGCCGTCGCCCACGTCCACGTTGAAGGGCTCGTGGATCTCATCGGCCACAAAGGCGGGGGCGGCTTCGGCTTCCGCAGCCGCGGCAGCGATCTGGGCGGCCTCGCCGATGACGGGGGCCTCGATCTCCGCGTCGCCCTCGGGACGGGCGGGCGCTTCGCCGGCGGTGAGGATGATCTCGCCGGTGTAGGTGCCGGGCTCGATGGCGGTCTCAACGCCGTCCACGGTCATCACAAGGCCCATGCCCTTGATCTCGGAGCTATCATCAATGGTCAGGCTGGTCAGGTAGTTTTCGCCGGTGATCATCCAGGTGGAGCCGTTGGTCATGGTGACGCTGACGGGGTTGTTGACGGTGGGAGCGGCCTGGCAGTCCACCCGCAGGAACATGGTGTAGTCATAGGTGCCGCTGGAGCCGTCGATGGTGCCGGTGTAGTAGTCCAGGTTCAGGACGGTCTCGTCCAGAGGATTGCCCTCCGCATCGGTGTGGAAAGCCCAGGCGGAGGAGATGGCGCCCTGCACCTCGGTGGCGTCAAGGACAACGTTCAGGCCCATGGCGTCGTCGGTGGAGGCGTTGTAGATGTCGCCCTGGACGATGGAGTTGGCGATGTTGAGTTCGCTGGCGCTGACGCCGGGCTCGCCGGAGGCAGCTTCACAGGCCAGATATTCATCGTAGGTGAGGTCGGTGATGACGTTGGTGGTGCTGCCGGGTCCGCCGCCGTTGTCATCGGAGTTGATCTGCAGGAAGAGGATGCCCGCGCCGTTGCCGGCCAGGGACACATCCACGCTGTCCAGATTGGTGGTGGTGTAGTAGGTGCCGCTGGTCATGGTGACGGCGAAGATGTTCTGGATGTCGAAGTGGGAATCGGCAATGTCCAGCGTGCCGTGGCCGGAGGAACCGGAGCCGGAGTGGCTCATGAAGCCGATGCGGCCGGCATAGCCGTAGCAGTTATCCGCCATGCTGATGGTGCCGGTGGTGATGATGCCCAGATAGTCGGGGCTGTACCAGGCGGAACCGTAGGCGTAGTCCAGAACGCCGGCGTCGGCGTAAGCGATGTAGCCGGACTCTTCGCCGTATTCGCCCACGTCCACATACCAGGTCTCGCCGTCCACTTCATAGGTGAAGTCCGCGGTCTCAAGCTCTTCCAGAGAGGCCTGGCCAACGGCGGCCACCATGGCGTTGGACACCAGCGCGGTGGCGCCGGAACGGCCGGAGTCGGTGGAGAGGACGGCCCAGCCATCGGAGACCACCAGCGAGTTGGTGAAGTTATTGCAGCCGGCACCGCAGGCCAGGCTGGCGCGGATGTTGCCGGTGATGCCCAGACCGAAGGGGCACTGCTGCATCATGGGGGTGGCGTAGTTGTCTTCGGTGTCGTAGGGGATCTCATCGGGGTCGTTCTCGGTGATGATGACGGAGTCGTTCACATTCACCACGGCGTTGCCGGAGGTGAACAGGCCGCTGCGCAGAACGCCGGTGCCGTAGATGTAGGAGCGGTTCAGATCCACCACGGAAGAGCCCAGCGCCACAACGCCGGCGCCCCAGCCGTTGAAGTCGTCGCCGCCGTGGCCGATGAGGTTGATCTCGGCGTCGTTGATGGTGTACGCGGCGTCTTTGACATAGATGGCGGAGAAGTAGTCGCCCTGGGAATCCACTACCAGGCCGTTGGCTTCGGTGTCGGTGATGTCGCCTTCGATCTGGGCGGCGGTGACGCTTTTGGCTTCATCATAACCCTCGGCGCCCACATAGGCGGCGGCGGTATAGTAGAAGGGGCCGAAGGAGGACTGGGCCTTGTCCGCGCCGAAGGGAGCGCCCTGGTTGGTGCTGGAGTCGCCCTTTTCCACCAGGGTGATGACCACATCGCCTTCATAGGTCACGTTCTCGGCGTTGTACAGGTCGTACTGCACGCCGTCCACGGTGAGGATGGCGGTGTGCTTGGTGTTGTCCACCGCGATCTCGCCGCCGTCATAGACGATCCTGGAGACGCTGGTGAAAAGCGTGGAGTCCACATAGCCCTGGTCGGTGAACTCGGGGGCATATTCCACGTTCTGGATGGTCAGCGTGCCGCCGGCCCAGTGGGTGTCGTCCACCTGGGTGAAGGGGGCGGAAGCCGCCGGAGCTGCCGCGGCGCCGTCGATGGAGATCTCGACAGAGCAGCCGGCCAACAGCATGCAAACAAGGCTCAGAGCCAAAACGAGAGCCAGAATTTTGCTGTTTTTCTTCATTGCTTTCGGTTCCTTTCTGAATTTGTGTGTGTCGTAAATCTGACAAGACAAGTATAAAAGCTGGGATTAAATTTGTAAAGCTAAATAAAAGATTTGGATGAGATTTTGCTGGGAAAAACAGCGGCAATGGTGTAAACTGAAAAAGGAAAGGGGGCGAGGGCATGACGATGCCGGAAAGCGCGGCTTACGTAATGAAAACGCTGCGGGACGCGGGCTATGAGGCCCGGGCGGTGGGCGGCTGTGTGCGGGATATGCTCATGGGTGCGGAACCTCATGACTGGGATCTGTGCACCAACGCCCTTCCCGAGGAAATGCTTTGTTGCTTTCAGGGGCTGAAAGTCATCGAAACCGGGCTGAAGCACGGCACGGTGACGGTCGTCCGGAACGGAGAGCCGGTGGAGGTCACTACCTACCGGGCGGAGAGCGTCTATTCCGACCACCGCCATCCCGATGAAGTCCGCTTTGTGCGGCGCATCGAGGAGGACCTGAGCCGCCGGGATTTCACCATCAACGCCATGGCCTGGGACCCGGAGAGCGGGCTCATCGACCTCTTTGACGGCCAGGGGGATATGCACAGAAAGCTCATCCGCTGCGTGGGTGCGGCGGAGGAACGCTTTGAGGAGGATGCGCTGCGCATCCTGCGGGCCATGCGCTTCGCCGCCCGGCTGGGCTTTGCCGTAGAGGAAGCAACGGCCCGGGCCATCCATGAAAAGAAAGAGCTTTTGAAAGATATCTCTGCCGAGCGCATTTTTTCCGAGCTGAAAGGAATTCTGCAGGGAAAGGACGCCGCCAAGATCCTGGCGGCGTACAACGATGTTCTGCAGGTCATTTTGCCGGGGGCGGTGCCCTTTGGGGCGGACGCGCCGGAGGATGTGGAAATCCGGCTGGCACTGCTGGTGAGGGAGCTGGGGGCGGAGGCTCTGAAAGCGCTGCGCTGCGACAATGCCGCGCAAAAGGCGGTGGCGGAGCTGCTGGAAGCACCAACAGCCCAAACGCCGGTGGAGATGCGGAAGCTGGCGGCGCGCTATGGCCAGGAGCGGGCCCGGCAGATCCTGTGGATGCAGGGGGGCGACCGGGCGCTTTTGGAACAGACGCTGCAAAGCAGCCTCTGTTTGGGCTTGAAAGATCTGGCCGTGACCGGCGGCGATCTGCTGGCGCTGGGAATCCCGTCCGGCCCTGGCCTGGGGGAGACCTTGCAGCAGCTTCTGGCGCTGGTGCTGGAAGAAAAGCTGCCCAACGAGAAAGAGGCGCTCCTGCAATACGTGAAAAGCGGCGGGGAAGAAGGGGCGGCGCCGGAAAAAGAGACGAAAGAAAATGGGCAGAGCCGGGGAATGGTCCTTGGGATGTGCTTTGGAATGTGCTTTGGTATGATGCTTGGCACGGCCATGGGCAACACGGCTCTTGGTATGTGTTTGGGTCTCTCCGTGGGCATGGGCCTTGGGCTGATTCTGGGGAGCCGGAAGAAATGAAGCAAGAAGGAGACAGGCAAGCGCCTGTCTCCTTTTTGTATGGGTTTGATTTTGTGGGATCAGATGCCGCCAAAGCCCCCGGGAGGTTCCTCGCCGGGCTGCAGACCCTCGGGGATGGCGGGGGGATCTTCGCTGGCCTCGGCCTGGGCGGCCGGGGCGGTGTAAGGCAGATTCTGATAGGTCATGGAGCTGCCGTCCGCCGTGGTCCAGGTGATGTCGGCGGTGCCGTCGCCGTTGTCGGTGAGGGCGGTGATAAGGGCTTCGTTATAAAGAGCGCCGTTTTCATCCAGACCGGTGTAGATGTATTCGCCGTCTTCCACGAACACCACATTGCCGGTGCAGGCGAAGGTGTCGGTGACGCCCACCATGGAGAAGCTGCAGGTAACGGTGCTGCTGCAGTCCATGGTGACGGTCACGGCTTCGTCCATATCCAGATACAGAGTGGAGCCGCTGTCATAGGTCAGAACATCGTCGTTCCAGCCCCGGATGGAGCTGATGCAGTCGCCGGCGACCTTAACGGCAAACGCGGTGGGGAAGGCGGAGTTTTCCACCTCCACATAGAGCTCGGAGCCGGTCCAGGTGTTGGGGCCCGCCGCGGAGAACAGCACCGAATCGGCATTGCCGGACCAGTTGATGGCGGAGTCGATGACGTGCAGGTAGCCCCGGCCGCCCCGGGTGGCGGTGGCAAAGGTGGTGGAGGGGGCCAGGAAGTTGGAGTTGACGATGACGACTTCGCCGATGTCTGTGGTCATGGAGGTCTTGTTGGAGTAGGTGAAAGCGCCGCCGGACTCCACGGTGGCGTTGGTGAAGATGGCCTGGGCGTTGCCGTTGACTTCCCAGCCGCTGAGCTTGCTGGCAAAGCTGTTGGTGAAGAAGGCGGTGCAGGTCTCGTCCATCACGGATCCGCCGGAGTTTTCCAGGGTGACCACGTCGTTGAAGATGATGGTGCCGGAGGAGGCGTCGGAGTTGAAGATGCGGCCGGAGTTCATGATGGAGTTGTTGTCGTGGACAAGAACGCCGTTATAGAAGATGGAGAAGGGGTGGCCGCTCTTGTTGAAGAGGGTGCTTCCGGAGATCACGGTGGCAGAGCCGGCGCCGGCGAAGATGGAGCCGGCCGAGGTGCCGCCGGTGCCGACGAGGAAGATCTGGCCGGCGTCGTTGGTGACAGTGACCCGGGTGTCCTTGTCGGTGACCTGCAGACCGTCGCCGCCGCCGAAGAAGCGGTGAGAGTCGTCGGAAATGTCATCGCCGGTGGCGCTGGCCTGGGCGAGGATGGTGACATTGTGCAGCTCCACCTGAGCGCCGTCCCGCACCCAAAGGCCGGAGCAGTAGAAGCTGCCCACATCGGCGGTGTTCCACTTGGTGCCGGAGGCAAAGGCGTCATAGCCGTCCACGCCGTCAATGTGCAGGCTGCCGTCTTCGTTCAGGCTGTAAGAGAAGGCCAGGTCGATGTAGGTCTTTTCGCCGCCGTATTCCTCGGCGCTGTAGCCGGCCTGATAGTAGATGACGCCTTCGTCCTTGCCGGTCTCGGTTTTGGCCTCGTCCAGGAGGGCGGTGTTGTCCAGAACAATGACCCAGTCGCCGGCATAGAAGAAGTAGCAGCCGTCCCAGACGGTCTCGTCCACGGTGTCCGCATCACTGATGGTGACGGCGGCCATGGAGGTCAGGCCGTAGTGGTTGGTCTCGGCGGTGTATTCGGTGATGCCCTGACGCTCATAGTAGGTGGCGGTGTCCAGATAGGTGTCGTAAGCCAGGTCGCCCCACTTGGTGGTGTTGTAGAGATAGGTGTCCTCGGTGTTGTCGTCGGGGATCTCCTTGGCGGCATCGGAGGTGCCCTTGAGGCAGTGGAAGAACATTACCGCATCCCATTTGGAGACGGTTTCTTCCATCTTCTCCGCCAGATCCAGCTCGAAGCCGAAGTAGTCCAGAACGGCCTGGGCATTCGCTTCCCGGCTGTCGCCGGCGGCGGCGCTCAGGACGGCGGCTGCGGCTTCGCCGGCCTCGTTCAGGGCGGACTGGCCGCCGGTGATGGCATTATAGACCATGTTGAGGAAGTCGCCCCAGTTGATGGCCTGGTCGATGCCGTAGGGCAGCTGGCCCTCGTGGCCCAGCTCGGCCCGGTATTTGTACATGCCCTGCTCGTTGGTGTTGGTGCCGTCCGGGTCCACCAGACTGTCATACTTGAACAGGAAGCCGGAGCGCA